>CAZRDD010000556.1:0-3679 GCA_964598675.1 uncultured Parafilimonas sp. | reverse complement strand
TACTTATTTTTACCCTGTAACATAGGCACGAACGAGAATTGTTCAAAAGCTTCTTCCTCTACGCTGCCATCTTCTTTTTTGGTAAGGCGCAACATGCGCTGGTTGCCGCTTTCATCATCCACAGGCAACACCATAATGCCGCCTGTTTTTAACTGGGCTATTAATTTGGGTGGTATAAAAGGGGCTGCGGCAGTAATAATAATTTTATCAAAAGGCTGGTAGCGTGGCATGCCTTCAAAACCGTCGCCATAATAAAATTTTATGTTTGGGTATTTTTTCTTAAATACGTAGTGTTGTTGTTGAAAATCGTACAATTTTTTCTGCCTTTCAATGGTGTGTACCCAGGCGCCCAATTCCGCCAGTACCGATGCCTGGTAAACACTGCCGGTACCTATTTCAAGCACCTTATCGTTTTTTGCTATTTTAAGCAACTGGGTTTGGTAGGCCACGGTATAGGGTTGAGAAATAGTTTGCCCCTCCCCTATGGGGAAAGCCCTGTCTTCGTAAGCAATTTTATCAAACGCTGGTTCCAAAAAATAATGCCGTGGAATGTTGTTAATGGCTGTTAATACACTTTCATCAGTAATGCCTTTCTTTCGTAAACCGTCAATAAGTTGCTTTCTTAATCCTTTGTGCAGGTATGTGTCTTCGTATGTTCTGGTATATTCTTTCATCATCCGGGGCAAATGTAATACTTCAAATAATCCCAACACAGGGCGTGGAAAAATTACTGTAAGGTACATGCAAAGCTGGACGAATGTGCATATTTTAAAAACACATTATTTGCAGCTGGCAACAGTAAATAACTGGTAACTAATAATATAGCAATTATATGCTATGGCGCATTAAACATGCAGCAGCATATTTTGCCATTCACTTATACAGTTATCCATAAATTTACAAACTATAAACCGTAGGTTATGACATTTGAAGAAGGATTTATAAAAGACGTTTTAAAACGGCAGAGGATTTATAAAGACCTGGGCGATAGAACTTTTTTGCAGTTGGCTGATGAAGATTTCTTCTTTCTTGCCTCTTCGCAAAGCAACAGCATTGCTGTAATAGTACAGCACCTTCACGGTAACATGGTAAGCCGTTTCACCAATTTTTTAAACGAGGATGGTGAAAAGGCATGGCGTAACCGCGATACCGAATTTGAAGCAGTATTAACCACCAGGCAGCAGGTAATTACAGCTTGGGAAGAGGGCTGGCGTTGTGTGTTTGATGCCATTGCCTCCCTAAAGCCGGAAAACTTAATGCAAACGGTTTACATACGCAGCGAGCCGTTATTGGTGTACGATGCCCTTTTGCGGCAGTTGGCCCATTACCCGCACCATGTAGGGCAAATAATGTTTATTGGTAAAATGATTAAAGATGGGCAATGGCAAAGCCTGAGTATAGCAAAAGGCAGCAGCCAGGAGTATAACCTTAAAACAGGACATAAAGCATAAAAACATATATGAAGCCAGCAGCAGTAATTTTTGACCTTGATGGTACACTGATTGACAATAATGAATACCACATAGAAGCATGGAAAGTATATTTTGAAAAAATAGGCAGGCCGTTTAGCATGGATGAATACAAAACCAACATGAACGGCCGCATAAACAGGGATATTTTTAACTACCTGTTTGGCAAGGAGCTTGCCCCGGAGGAAATACAGGCACTCACCGATGAAAAAGAAGCCTTGTACCGCGAGTATTACGCACCACATATAAAAGCCATACCAGGACTGGAAAACCTGCTGGAAGCCATAAAACAGGCGGAAATACCGATGGCCATTGCCACCTCCGGCTTGCCCATAAACATTGCGTTTATGTTTGAGCATGTACAGATTGAACCTTATTTTAACACGGTGATAGACTGTACTTATGTTACCAACAGCAAGCCCCACCCCGAGATATTTTTAACAGCAGCAGCATCGGTACATGCCAACCCGGTGCAGTGCATTGCTTTTGAAGATTCCATTGCAGGGGTGCGCTCCGCCAAAGCAGCGGGTATGAAGGTGGTGGCGCTTACTACCACGCATACGCCGGAGGACCTGCACGAAGCGGACAAAATAATAAAAGACTATACCGAAATTGATATAAACAGCCTTTACGGGTTGTTGTAAACATGAATGATGTTTTACTGGACGGGTTGCCGGGCCGGACGGCCCATGTAAAAGGCCGGGAATACCTGTTTTTTTCCGGGTATGCCTACCTGGGCGTACAGCATGTGCCAGCTTTTAAGGCTTTGGTAAAAGAGGGTATTGATAAATACGGCTGGCTGCACCCATCCTCCCGCATATCCAATACGCAAATTGATTTATTTGCCGCCTGCGAGGAGAAGTTATCTGGCATAACAGGTTGCGAAAGCACGGTGCTGGTTTCCAACGGCTATACCGCAGGCCGAATGGCGGTAGAGCAATTTCCTGCGGGTATTACCAACCTGCAACCCTCCCACCCCGCCATACGCACCCCCAATCCTCCGCAGCAAACAGGTGTTTATGCAGTGGATGCTGTGGATGTGTTATCGTCCGATATTACTGACATCAATCAAATCAATAATATACAAGGGTTGTCTTCACTTATTATTGATGACTCTCACGGCATAGGGCTTACCGGTACTGATGGCCGTGGGGCGGGCAGTTATACCAACAGGCAAGCAGGCACCACATACCTGTTTACCTATTCGTTATCAAAAGCGCTGGGCATAAATGCTGGTGCCATAAGCTGTGCACGGCAACAGGCGGCCGCGCTTCGTGCCTTGCCCGCTTATACCGCTTCCACCCCGCCATCGCCCGCGCTGCTGTATGCCTTTTTAAAAGGGCAGGATGTTTACCAGCAGCAACTAACCCTGCTTAAACAAAATATACAGTACCTGCGCCAGTTGCTCAGCGGGCTGCCCGGCATTAGTAACCACCCGGAGTTGCCTGTTTTTGTATTGCCTGCCCATACCGATGAGGCGTTGCTGTTTAGCCGTAACATCATCATTTCCAGCTTCGCCTACCCCGACCCCCAGGGCCAGCGGATACGCCGGATTGTGGTGAATGCACTGCATACCAAAAACGATTTGGAGTATTTGGCGGATTGTGTGAGGGACAGTGTTAAAAGCTATTTGAAAGCCTAAAATAATTCCAGCGCTTAATGGCATTGCCAGAATTACTTAATTTAATAGTTATAAGTTCAAACACCTGTGTAGTAAGGTATTTATGGTTTGCAAAATATCGTATCTAAATTAAAGTCAACCTTGCTTATTCTTCAAACAAATGGTTCCATATAACGTTGTAAATATCCGTAGCCACAAGGTTTTTTTGCTCGGTTGTTTGCTGTGTAACAAGTACAGGATGCAAAGAACTGTTTTGCACCAATGCACCATGTGCGCCTTTAACAAGTGTTGCATCAAGGGGGATAACATCCATTACATAACGCAATCCAGCTTTTTTACGTAACAGTTTATAACCTGCACGAGCTTTGGATGTCATAAACAACTCAACAGGGTCGTACCCAGGCTTTTTATGAATATCAACTACACGGGCATAGTCGGGTGCCACAGCATCATCAAGCCAAAAGTAATAGGTAAACCAGCTTTGTTCTTTTGCCATTACAACCAGGTCTCCAGATCTTTCATGGTCAATATGATATTGTTGCTGTGCCGATTTATCCAATACCAAAGCAACCCCGTCAGTTGTTTGCAG
>CAZRDD010000555.1:0-3680 GCA_964598675.1 uncultured Parafilimonas sp. | reverse complement strand
TAGGATTAGCAGGATTTATTTAAAAACCTGTATAGTTATTTTAGGACGATACACTACCCTATAAAACCGTACAGTTATTGTAACAAAACCGTACACTACTATATTTAACCATCAGGTATACCCGTTGATAATCAATAAGTAACAAATTGGCATTTTTTTGGCAAACCATTTATAGCATGTCGGCCAAAGGGCGATTTACCACAAAAAATTAAGGATATGTTTAGAAATTATTTAAAAACCGCCATACGCAACCTTTCACGCAACAAGGGCTTTACCGCCATTAATATATTTGGCCTGGCTTTGGGTATGGCCACCTGTTTATTAATAACACTTTTTGTACAAAATGAGCTTAGTTACGACCGCTACAACAAAAAAGCCAACCAGATTGTACGCGTAACCTTTAAAGGGGTTATGGAAAGCGGTGTTATAAAAGAGGCAAATGTAATGCCGCCACTGGCCGCTGCGTTTAAAAAGGACTTTCCCGAGGTGCTGGAGGCAACCCGTATACGCGCCAATGGTACGCATAAAGCCACTGTAGGCTTAAAATCTTTCAAAAATGAATCCCTTGCATTTGTAGATTCTAATTTCTTCCGTGTATTTACGTTGCCCCTTATAAAAGGCAGCGAGGCCACCGCCCTGGTGAAGCCTTTTACAGTGGTTATTTCTGCCGAGGGTGCTAAACGGTATTTTGGTAATGAAAACCCCATTGGCAAGGTGCTGGTGATGCCCGATGACAATGCATCGCTTACCGTAACCGGGGTATTTGATAAAATACCCGAAACATCACACTTTCATTTTGATTTGCTGGCCTCTATGGCCTCTATGCCCGAAGCCAGGGAGCAAAGCTGGATGATATCAAGTTACTACACCTACCTGTTATTGCCCGAAGGGTATAATTACAAACAGCTTGAGGCAAAACTGCCCCAGGAGGTTGACAGGTATATTGGCCCGCAGCTTGAAAAAGGCATGGGTACCACGCTGGCCGAGTTCAGAAAAAAAGGCAACAGCCTGGGTTTTAACCTGCAGCCCATTACCGACATACATTTAAAAAGCGACCTTACCGGCGACATGGAGCCTTATGGCAACATACAGTACGTGTATATATTTAGTGCGGTGGCGGTTTTTATGCTGCTGATAGCCTGTATAAACTTTATGAACCTTAGTACCGCAGGTGCCAGCAAAAGGGCGCGCGAGGTGGGTATACGTAAAGTAATGGGCTCGTTAAAAGCACAACTGGTAAAACAGTTTTTGCTGGAGTCGCTGCTGCTTACCGCTATTGCTATGGTTATAGCCCTGGCTATGGTATACTGGGCACTGCCCTTTTTAAACAACCTTGCAGGTAAAAACCTAACGCTTAACCTGTTTTCAAATCCCTGGGTATTGCCGGGTTTACTAACCTTTGGTGTTGTTACAGGCTTTTTGGCAGGCAGCTACCCGGCGTTTTTTCTGTCGTCATTCAACCCCATTGCTGTATTAAAAGGCAAGTTTAATACCGGCAAAAAAACGGTAAGCCTGCGCAGCGGCCTGGTTGTTTTTCAATTTTTTATTTCGGTGGGGCTTATTATAGGCACGCTGGTAGTATACAACCAATTAAGGTACATACACAATATTAACCTGGGGTACGATAAAAACCAGGTGGTGGTTATAGAAAACACCTGGGCACTTGGTAAAAATGGCGAGGTGCTTAAACAGCAGTTACTGCAGGACCCGCGGGTGGTTAATGTAACCTCATCCGGCTACCTGCCCGCTGGCAGCAGCTACGGCAACAATTTTTTTGTTTACCCCGATAATCAAACTAAAGACATTGCCCAAACACTGCGCTATGAGGTTGATTATAACTACATACCCACCCTGGGCATGAAGATGGCTGCGGGCCGCAATTTTAGCAAAGGCTATGGGGCAGATTCTGCAGCCGTTATTATTAACGAAACTGCCGCCCGTGCTTTTGGCTGGAAAAATAATTTTGAACAGCACACCCTTTCTCACGTTGATAACGATGGCAAAAAATATGTATACCATGTAATTGGTGTGGTGAAGGATTTTAATTTTAGAAGCCTGCACCAGCTTATTACACCGCTGGTAATGACGATGACACCCGGCTTTGGCGAAACCATTGTAAAAATAAATACCGCAGATGTACCGGGCGTACTGGCCAGTATGAAGAGCAAATGGGGCATGTTTAAAACCGAGCAGCCTTTTACCTACAGCTTTCTTGATGACCGGTATAACAACACCTACAAAGCCGAGCAAAATATAGGTGCCATACTGGGCATATTTGCAGGCCTCACCATATTTGTTGCCTGCCTTGGCCTGTTTGGCCTGGCAACCTTTACTGCCGAACAGCGTACTAAGGAAATTGGTATACGCAAGGTGCTGGGTGCCGATGTAAAAGGCCTGGTATCGCTGTTGTCAAAAGATTTTTTAAAGCTTGTATTAATAGCCTTTGCAATAGCCAGCCCTGCTGCCTGGTATGTTATGCATTGGTGGTTGCAGGGCTTTGCCTACCGCATTAATATAAGCTGGTTAATTTTTGCAGCAGCAGGTACAGCCGTAGTAATAATAACGCTTATAACCGTGAGCTATCAAAGCATTAAAGCAGCTTTAATGAACCCTGTAAAGAGTTTAAAAACGGAGTAGGACGATGATTTGGGCGGATTTGTTGGGTGATGAGGATATAGCATACCAATGTTTTTAACCGTTAGCGCAATTGTAAACAGCCAACTATAAAAAGTTTAATATGCTTCTAAGCTTTTTTAAAACAACCATGCGTACGTTGCTTAAAAATAGAACGTACAGCTTTTTAAACATATTTGGGCTGGCAACCGGCATTGCCTGCGCGGGGCTTATTTTTTTGTGGGTTGAAGATGAGACGAATTACGATTCTGCAAACCTTAATAAAAACAGGCTGTATGCCATAGCCAACAACCAAAACTTTGACGGAAAAATTTTCACCTTCAACGGTGTGTATTCACAAGCCACGCCCGGCCCGCTTGGCCCCGCATTAAAGGCCGAAATACCCGGCATTGCCAATACCTGCCGTTTTAGTTGGAATACTAGTACCTTGTTTAAAGTGGGCGACAAAGCAGTTTTTGAATCCGGTTTCTATACCGACCCTTCGGTATTTAGCATGTTTACCGTGCCGTTTGTGCAGGGCAACCCCAAAACAGCTTTTAGCCAGTTGTATTCAGTGGTTATCTCCGAAAAAATGGCGAAAGCTTTTTTTGGCAACGACGCGAATATTATCGGGAAAACGCTGAAGGACGACAATGGCAAGGATTACGTGGTGTCTGGTGTTATAAAGAATCTTCCCCAAAACTCAACGCTGCAATTTGAATGGCTATCCCGATGGGATGTTTTTGAAAAACAGCATGATTTCTTAAAAGGGTGGCAGGGCAATTCTATTGACACGTATGTGGAACTGTTGCCAACAGCAAATGTGGCCACAGTTAATGCTAAGCTGCATGGGTTCATCAAGTCCAAAGAGCCCAAGCAGTTGTCCACCCCATTCTTGTTCAGCATGAACGACTGGCGGTTGCGCTCCAATTTTGCCAACGGCAAACAGGTGGGCGGTGAAATTGAATATGTGCAAATGTTCTCCGTTATCGCGTGGATTGTGCTGCTAATAGCCTGCATTAACTTTATGAACCTTGCCACGGCCCGCAGCGAAAAGCGCGCCAGGG
>CAZRDD010000554.1:0-3684 GCA_964598675.1 uncultured Parafilimonas sp. | reverse complement strand
TTAGAAAGTTATAAGTTTGATAGCACCCTCTCGCACGGGTATACACTTTTTTATAAAACCGATGATAGCTTGCAATACTTATACCTACGTCATGGTAATAAGCTTGATAAGATAAGTTGGGAATATAAAGAAAGTAAGCAAAGCATGCTGGGTTATATAGCTCATGATTTTGATAAATACTTCGTACTGCTGCATACGTTGCATGTGGTGGCTAATGAAGACCCTATGAGTTTTGAACTGTTTGAAAAGAATACTGCCCGGGTTGTTTTAAAAGGTTATTATATAGATGCAATGTACAGCGTTATACTATACCATGATGATCAGGTGATGCGGCTGTATAATGTAAATACCGGCAAAACTGAAGCGTTTGACTTTCCCAAACTGGATAATTGGAGGAAAGATAAACTGTTTAACATGATACGACTGAAAAAGATAACGCCCAAGACTATGGAAATTGAGTACTACGCCGATGCTGACAAAATGAAAGCTAAAACAAAAGTTTATACAAGGTAAGCGTACCGCTGCGGGCGTTAACTCTGTGCCGATGAAAAACAACCTCTTTTATATATCCTCTCCCCGCTGGATTAAATGTTCTTTAAGAATCCAAAAAGCATTTACGCTCTTCAATGTGTTAAGCGCAGCGCCACTTTGGAGATAATACAATAGCCGGTCTCTCACCGGAACATGCCGCCGCAGGGCAACTTACTTGCTGTTATAAAACCGCCTGAGAGCGCTGGGCTAACGCTGAGGATAGTGGTGGTACAGGATTGTTTTATTTTTGATGAATTACTCAGCGAGCAGGGGGACGCTTCGCTTAACACTTTGGAGAACGTACTCGCTTTTCTTATTTTTGAAGAACTCTTAAACTAACGGGCTATTATAAAACATCCTAAGTGCACTGGGCTAACGCTGAAGATAGCTGGGGCTTAAAATAATACACAATGATTACTCGACCAAATTATAGTGTTGATATAATAGTCTTAATAAAGTATAAGCTGCAGTATTCCTGGTATTTAACTCTAAAAGAATATTGGGTGATGGATTACAAAAAATGGAATTATGAATTTAAAACCAAATTTAAATCTAAAATAGTAGAAACAGTAGATTCAATAAGAAAGGGTATAGAGATATTAGACACTCAAAATTGGCCTGAATTTAGCGAGAGAATTAAACATTGGAAAGTTTCCTCTCAAGAGTTGACCAATTTGATTAAAGCAAATCTGCCCTTAGAAAGTTGGGAAGAAAATTTTGAATTGTTCCCCGCTTTACTTATTGACTTTGACGACAAAAGACTTTTTTCAGTATTTACGGAGCCTACAAAATTCGAAAATTATGTACCAAGTAACTGGAATGGAAAACTTGAAGATTTTTTTTCTTTAATTCCCATGCAAGAAAAGTATTGGATAATTAATTCAATTGATTATATGCCTAACGAATGAGCATTTTATGTAATGCAGTCGATACCCTGCTCGATTAAGAGCTATTTAAGAATAAAGGAAGCGTGTTTGCCCTTCTCGGCATTTAGCTTAAGCGGCGCTGAGAAGTTGTTATAACAGCCGGTCTCTTACCAGCACATGCCACCGCAGGCCAACTTCTTCGCGCTGGCTTTTATAACACCTCCTAAGGGCGCGGGGCTAACGCTGAGGATAGCGGCGGTACTAATAAGAATCGGCCACACATAAAATAAAATTGTTTTATGGTGTGTCTTGACACAAATGTGAGAACTAATTAGTCATATTATGGACCGTTCTCTATACAGTGGAACGGACTCTTTATCTCAGTTTAATATGAAATGTAGTTTCCGCCGCCGCTATTATACCTGCCACTTTATTAGCCTCCGAAAATTTATTCTTGAGCACTTCGGGAATCCAGTATTCATAAAAACGGTAATACTTGCTGGTAGCAATTTCGAAGGAATAATAGTAGCCGTCAACACCTACAGGATAATTCGGTACATTACTCATATCTGGAAGAGTTGTTATTTCAAGTTTGTTAATTGAATTAAAGAAGGCCTGCCAGCCAAGGGACGGTTCTATCCTGGTAACTGATAGTTTTATGATATTCAATTTGGTCAATCCTGCGTTTGAAGTATTGCAGTAAGTAACCAATTCGCCTAGCCATTCATGGTTGCTTTCTTTTAATACAACAACTTTTCTTATTCCTTCGGATGTTTCTGCCCAAATCCTTATTTGTAAAGAGTCAAAGCCGTTGTTTAGACTATCAAGATTTAGTTGACTGGCAGTTTTATAACGTAAATTATAGCTATATCCTGGCTTGCCTTTAAGATCCAAAGGAATGTCTTTTTTTATTTTGCAAGTATCTGGTACTTTTTCAGCACGCACTTTTGAGAACATAAGTGCGGTTACGATGAAAAGAAAGGCCGTAATAATTTTTTTCATAGTAAATATAATTTAACTGTTTTTCTTGCTGTCTGTTGATGTCTATTGGTGTTGAAGCCAAGCGGATAGTATATAGTAACATCTAATATACGAATTAGCTGTTTTTTCAGGAATAATTTTTGGTTGCGTCAATGGTTTCACACTCCCGGCTCTTGGAAGCGTTGCATTTGAATAAAAAGTGGCTCTCCTGGTGTTATGCGAAGCGTAACTTGGGAGGTTTTATAATAGCAGGTCTCTCACCGGCACATGCTTTCGCAAGCTAACTTCTTCGCGCTGGCTGCTATAACACTTCCTAGGAGCGGAGGGCTAAAGCTGAGGATAGCGGGGTGTTTAAATGACGAATTTTAATGTGCTGTTAATAATGCATATTACATCAATATTGTTACAAACGGCTCACTTATACCTTCTCGCATAGTCTGCTACGGTTTCAATCGAATAGCTTAGTAACCCTTTTGGGAAAATGACATAAATACTCCTGGCTTGTACTGTTAGTTTCACTAAGTTTAAATGCATCCAATTGCGTGCGGGGATAAATTCAATTTTATCAATCTCACCCCACTTAAATTTATTCTTTTTCACCGTAATTCCGTCACTGTCAATTAAAATGTATCTTTTATAACTATAAATGCACCAGTCCAGCGTATTCCATACAAACAAAAGAAACATAAAAGTAACCCAAACCAGCCCCATGGCTAAATTGTTTAAAGCCAATACAATTTCTATCGTACAAAAAACAAGCAGTCCAAAAGCTACACGGGATAAGACCTTATTTTTAATAAAATAAATTTCCAGTGCATTTTCAACTATAGCATTACGGTCAGGTTCTATTTCAGTAATGTCATACCGTTTTCTCTGCATCCTTTTATCTATTTGAAAGCTGTTTTAGCCTATTAACAAAATGAATATTTCCATTAAGTCAAAGGTTAGGAGTTTTTTTTGGTTACACAAATTATCTTGCCCTGCTGCCCCCAACGTGTTAAGCTTTAGCCTCGCTTTGGAAGATTTTATAATACCCCGTCTCTGGCCGACACATGCCGCCGCAGGCCGTCTTTTAGCATTCAGGCACATTGGTGGGGTATAAAATAACAGGCGCAGGTAGGCTTTAAATCTGCGGCATTTGGTTATGCAAAGCTTGCTTTAAGGTATAAGCGGCTGTAAGTTGTAAAACAGGCAGTAAGTCTTTTTGCATCGTTGTAATGGCGGGTACTGGTTAACAAGTATCTTTGGTAACGGTTGGGTTAGCTGTTTGGCCTTCGGCAGAACGTGGCAGTTGGAGTCTGGCTTT
>CAZRDD010000553.1:0-3687 GCA_964598675.1 uncultured Parafilimonas sp. | reverse complement strand
AGGAAGATTGCTGAGGAGGAACAAAAAACCTACCAAACGCAGAAGATGGCGCAGGAACAACGCCAGGGTATGGAAAAAGAAACCGCTATTGCCGACATGCAGAAGGAAATAGTTAAAGCCCAGCAAAGCGTTGAAATTGCGCAGCGCACCGCCGATGCTGCCGTTAAAAAGAGCGAGGGTGATGCTAAGAGCGTTAAACTGAATGTAGAAGCAGAAGCTGCCGCTACAAGAATGCGCGCCGAAGGTGAGGCTGCTGCCACCCGCGCAAGGGCCAGTGCCCAGGCCGAAGCCACTAAGCTTACCGCCGAAGCCGAAGCTGAAAGAATAAGCAAAACCGGTTTGGCCGAAGCAGAGAAAATTATGGCCATTGGTAAAAGCACCGCCGAAGCTTATGAACTGCAGGTAAAAGCAATGGGCGGCGACAACTTTACCAAGTTTAAAATAACAGAGGAAATTGGCAAAGGCCACATTAAAATTATACCCGACCTTATTGTTAGCGGTAATAACGGTGGCACCGATGGCAGCCTTAGCGGCCTGATGGGGTTACAGTTACTGCAAATGATACAGGAAAAGAAAACCACTAAAACCGATGAACCGGAAATAAAAAACTAAATCCCTGGCCCTTAACTAAGGAAGTCCTGCCCCGCATTTGGTGGCGGGATTTCCGGCGTAAGGAAGGGGGAAAGCACTTTAGGTACCGTTTGCTGAAGTGGTGGGTTTCCCTGTGTGAAGTTGTTTTTACACCTGGTGGAAATAGGTATTTAAAGCAGTTTGCTGGTGTGGATGATGGTTTGTTAAAATAGGGGCGTTTTTTTAACAGTTGGCTGTTGTTATTTATAATAACCTGTTAAAACGGGGCCTTAAAATTACCAGCCTGGCTAACTGTAATAACCTGTTGAAATTTTTGGCACACTTTTTTCATTGTGTTGTGTAAACAGGCAAAAATGAAAAGTATAATCATCATAATAGCAGCCGTTGCAATGTTAACGGGTTGCGCATCAACAAGCCAGTTGAAACAATTGCAGGCAGAAAATGCTGCACTGCGCCAGAACAATTCAAACTATGCAGGCAACATTAATACATTAGAGTTAAACATAGAGCAGCTTAAAAAGAATTTAGCCGACCTGAATGAGCAGCTTGCTGTGCTTAACACAGAAAAAGCATCGCTTGCAAAACTGTCGGCAGAGCAGCAAACCAAGCTTAATCAAAACCAGGTAGTTATACAGGTAACACAGGAGCGGCTGGAAAGATTAGAGAAGCTGCTGGTGATTGAAAGGGCTAAAGCCGAAGATTTAAAGGCAAAATTAGACCCGGCACCCAATAATGCCACCAACGCTTCCAACTAAATGTTTTTGCCAGCCATTGGTTGCACAGGCCATCAATGCTAAAATATTTTACTACTCCATATACATCACACAAAGCCGTTCCGTTTAAAGGGATGGCTTTTGTTATTATAGCAGCTTGCAGGTTAACTGCTGCTATAAAAATAGTTGTATAACCAGCCAAAACAATATCCATAATGCAGCCAGCAGCAAAAACACATCCTTTACCGCGTTTTTTTTAAAACTGTATTTAGCTTTCATTGTTATTCATTTTTACAGTACAGCACTAAGTATTGCGTGTTTACTTACATAGTTTATCAGCATACCAACCGTGGTTATTTTTTCAGCAACCTCATCCGGTATTTTTAATGCAAACTCTTTTTCTATGGCGGCTAACAACTCAAATACATCCAGCGAGTCTGCACCAAGGTCGTCTGTAAAGGAAGCCTGCTCTGTTACCTGGCATGTTTCAACACCAAGTTTATCAACAATGTGCTGGGTTATTATAGTATGTATGTTATGCATGGTAAATGGTTTTATTCAACGGGGGAAAGCATGTAATCCTCAATCTTCCTGTAAAGGGTGGAGATAGAAATATTAAGCAACTTAGCGGCCTCTGTTTTATTCCAGTGTGTTGACATCAGTACCTTTTGGATATGCAGCCTTTCAAACACAACAAGGTCGAACTTTGATTGCATTTTTCCCGCTGCAATGTACCTGCCAGAGAGTATTTCGTAAGGCAGCAAATCTGCCGACAGCATTTTTTCCTGGCATAATATTACCGCCCGTTCCACAACATTTTTCAACTCGCGTATGTTGCCTTTCCACGGGTAGTTTTTAAGTTGCTCGGCAAATTCATCTGTCATACCCCGTATATGTTTGCCAAGTTTTTGGCTAAACAGTTTAATAAAGTATTCGGCTATTAATACAACGTCGTTCTCCCGTTCTCTTAGTGCAGGTAGTTTTATGGTAAATACATTTAACCTGTACAAAAGGTCTTCCCTAAAGGTTCCTTTTTCCGCATCCAGGTACAGGTCTTTATTGGTGGCAGAAATCAGCCGTATGTTTACTTTTTTAGGTTTAATATCCCCTACTTTAATAAACTCGCCTGTTTCAAGTACCCTTAGCAGTTTTGCCTGCATATCGTTGTGCAGTTCTCCAATTTCATCAAGAAATAGAGTGCCGCCATCCGCTTCTTCAATAAGGCCGCGTTTATCGCGGTAGGCACCTGTAAAAGCACCTGCTTTGTAGCCAAACAGTTCACTCTCCAGCAGGGTTTTTGAAAAGGCTGCACAATTAATGGCTACAAACGGGTTGTTGCGTAAATGGCTGCAATTGTGCATGGCTTTTGCAAACAGTTCCTTACCGGTACCTGTTTCGCCCAGCAGTAAAACGGAGGTGCCGGTGTTTGCCACAACCTGCCCAAGCTCAATAGCCTTTTTTATAGCAGGAGAGCTGCCGATGATATTGGCAAACCCGTGCAGTAAGTTGCTGTTTTTTTCGATGGTGGTGTTTGTTACCGCAACAGTTTTTTTTGCTGTTGTGGTTTGTTCAGCAAACTGCTCCTTTAAAAGTTCCAGCAATTTACTGGTATCGTCGCCTTTAACAACATAGTCATCTGCACCGTTTTTAATTGACCTTACACAGCTTGATATATCGGCATGGGCTGTTAAAATAATTACGTGTACAGCAGGGTAATCTTCTTTTATAACCTTTGTAAACTGTGTGCCGTTGCCATCAGGCAAATTCATGTCAAGCAGTACCAGGCCCACCTCTTCCTGCTGCAGTATTTTAACGGCCGATTTTATATCAAAGGCCTTTAATACGCTATACCCCTCAAGGGAAAGCAACCTGCCAAGCAGGTTGCAAAATGAAATATCATCATCCGCTATCAGTACTTTTAGCCCAGCGAGCATATTATTACTTTAGTGATTGTGCAAATAAATATTTAAGCTTATAGCAATGCAGGTTACTGTCGTATTCAGTTAACTTTTTATTGCTGGTAAAAAACTCATCCACAGCATAACGAAACCGGGTGTTTGAAGCAAATTCCTTTTTCAGGTTTTCCACGGTAAGTGGCTGTGGAATGCTTGTTGCATCTTTGCTAAAAAAATAGTCTTTTTCAGCAAAAGCTGCTTTCTCCCTAACGCCTGGCATGTATGCCGTGTACAGGTAAAAGCCAGTGGTATCAACTATTTCGTACGCTTCGTTGTTTACAAAGCGGTAGTTTTTATTGTTGCCTGTAGTGTAGCCGTATATATCACTTTTATGCAGCCTGTGTTTTTCTCCGCCAGCTTTTATTTCAATGACGGGTGAAGCAAAAAAGTCGTTCACTTTAAGGGAGCCTGTTTTTGTTTTACCATCA
>CAZRDD010000552.1:0-3694 GCA_964598675.1 uncultured Parafilimonas sp. | reverse complement strand
TCCACGCTGAAATCCCCGCGCGATTTGGTAAGCAGTGTTGCAAAACTAACCTTCTTCATTTTTTTGGTAACGGTATCAAATTTATTACCAATAATTTGCACGGTGGCAGCATCAACACCTTTGTTGGTTTTACTATCCACCACTTTGCCAAACATGTGGCCAATATTCATATTCTGGCGATTGCCACCGCCACCTTGCCGCCCCTGTCCGCCGCCGGGAAACTGTGCATAACTGCAAATGCTAAAAAAAACTGCTACCGTAAAAAATAAATATCTCATAATAAGCTTGCTCATTTTGCTTTTTTTCAGGGTATTTTATTGCCTTATTCTTTTAAAAAAGGTGTGTTTCAATGCAAAGGGAACATTTGTTTAAATGAGTTTTATTAACATTCGGTGAGCATTTGGTAATAATAGGCAGCCATTTAAATTATTGTAAAAATCATCGGGGGGCTGTAAAACAAGGCTAATCTTAATAATAAATGGGTAGAAATAAAACAGCCACCTGCTATTATTGTACAGGTGGCTGTTTACATTTATATAACCGGGTACTTGAATTACGTTACCCAGCGATAAATTATTATTATACCGTTACCTAAAATCCTCCTCGCTTAAATCATCCTCTTCGCTAAAATTCATTTTTCCCAGGTTCATCATGCTGCCTATAAGGTCTTTAAACTCAATTTTACCCTCAATTACTTTTTTGCTGATAAGTGAGTAGGCAGCAAGCCCATGCAATACAAACTCCATCATCAGGGCATTCTCTTTTTCGTTGGCATAGGGGAATGTTTTTTTAACCAGCCCATATAAACCATCTACTTTATACAGTTCATGCACTTTTTCTGAGTCTTTCATATCCACCAAAAGGTCAATATGGTTGCCACTGTCAAACCATTTGGTAATGGCTTTGTAAGGGTTTTCCTCTTCTTTTGCCTGTTGCTGAGATGCTTTGCCCGTGTTTTTCCTTTTTTTCAATGCTTCCGGGTTGGGAAACCATGTAAGGAACTGTGTGCGGATGGCTTTATCAAGCAGGTTTACCGCTACCTGAAAGGGGCCTTCCTGCTCACCTTCGTACACCAACTCAATTTTGCCGGTAATGGAAGGGATTACGCCGATAAGGTCACTTATCCAAACCTGTGTTTGTTTTTCATTAAATATGATGGCCCTCCGTTCGGCACTGCTCACGGCATTTTCAAACGCAGCAATGGTAAGCCTGGCACTTACACCGCTTTTTTTGTCAACATATTCATTGTTACGGGCCTCAAAAGCAATTTGCTCAATCAGGCGTTTTATAAGGTCGCTAATATTTACCAGCCCCTTCTGCTCATCCAGTATATGTGCCTCCTGCTCGGTAATGGCAAGGGAAGTTTCAATGGTTTTGGGATAGTGCGTAAGTATCTGGCTCTGTATACGGTCTTTCAACGGGGTAACAATACTGCCGCGGTTGGTGTAGTCTTCCGGGTTAGCCGTAAATACAAACAGTATATCCAAAGGCATACGAAGCTTGAAGCCACGTATTTGTATATCGCCTTCCTCTAGTATATTGAATAACGCTACCTGTATGCGCGCCTGTAAATCGGGAATTTCATTTATAACAAAAATGCACCTGTTGCTGCGGGGGATGATGCCATAATGTATTACCCGTTCGTCGGCAAAACTCAGGCGCAGGTTAGCAGCCTTTATGGGGTCAATATCGCCAATCAAATCGGCCACGCTAACATCCGGTGTAGCAAGCTTTTCGCCATCCCTTTCGCTACGGTGTACCCAATGGATGGGCGTTTCATCGGCATGCTCGGCAATAAGGTCTTTGGCATATTTGCTTAACGGGTTAAGCGGGTCATCATTCACCTCGCTGCCTGCAATAATGGGTATATATTCATCAAGCAGGTTAACCATTTGCCTGGCCATACGGGTTTTTGCCTGGCCGCGCAAACCGAGGAACAATATATTGTGCCTGCTCAGCAGGGCCCTTTCTGTATCGGGAATTACAGAATCTTCATAACCCAAAATACCTGGAAAGGGGTTTTCTTTACTGCGTATTTTGGTAACAAGGTTTTTACGTATCTCATCTTTTACCGACAGTGGTTTGTAACCGCTGTTTTTTAACTCGCCCAATGTTTTAATCTTCTCAATATTCATTCGTTCTATTTTAATATTAATCAACTAAGGCAAAACATCTCTATCTTTTATTTGATTGTTTAAGTATAAACTATCGCCAATAGCCGCTATTTTAATGCTTTTACGTATTTGTCTTCTTTGGGAGTGATTTCCAAAAGCGCATACTTTTCTATTCCATTTTGTTTTAGCAAATTTGTTATGTCAACAAGATTTTTGTAGGTTGACTGATCATTTGGTTTGATAAGAATACTCAACTCCTTGCCTTCTGCTTTTAATTCGTTTTTTAGGTAAAAGTCAATTGTTGAATAATCATATTTTTTCCCTTTTTCAATGCCTCCGCGGTCATAGACGTATACACTATTGTTTCCGCATATTATGATGGTAACTGCGTTTTTTGAATATTTCTCATTTTTTACTAAAGAATCACTACCTCCTCCCGCAGGAATGGTTAATGTTAAGGAGGAGGCACCCGTTAATTCAAATTCATTCTTTACGTACCACGTTTCAACCTTAAAAAAGGTTTTTTCTTTACTATCTAACGTATCTATTTTGTATTCTGCCTGATCATTTATTTTGTTTATCCTAAATATATCAAGGAGTAAAGCTGCAATATTTGGTGTGGTATCAACACTTCTAAGGGCTGTTGTGGGTTTAAAGGCAATTTTGAAATCTTTACTTACCAGATGTTTTTTTATAGATTCAACTATTTGAGCGGTAAAAACAGTATCATTAATCCTTCCCTGCCTCAATTCCTGCATGTTACCGCTATTGCCGTAATAATATGCCAAAGAATCATTATTTATGAAAATACATACAGCCTTATTCTCAAGCGTACTTCCTTGCCCGCATCCTGTAAAAAGAGGATACACGAAAATTATAGCAAGGTATTTTATTATTAATCTATTCATTTATAAAACCAATCTCAAATATTCGCCCCTATCAAGTAAAGCACCTATCACTTACCAGTTAAGGTTAATACACCGTTTTGCGTTTACCGCTTTCAAAGTCTTTAAATATAAACGCCCCAAGTTTATCTAAGCTGGCGAAAAAGGCTTTACCGTTGTTTGTTTCGGTAAACTCGTTTACAAACCGCTGCAGGTATGGGTCGGAAGCAATCATAAAAGTGGTGATAGGTATTTTAAGCTTTTTGCACTGCGCCGCCAGGTTAAGGCAACGGGTGGTAATGCGCCTGTCTAACCCAAAGCTGTTTTTATAATACCGTTTGCCTATTTTTAAACAAGTGGGCTTGCCGTCGGTTATCATAAATATCTGCTTATTGGTATTTCGCCTGCGGCGGAGTATGTCCATTGCCAGTTCCAGCCCCGCAACTGTATTGGTATGGTATGGGCCTACCTGCAGGTAAGGCAGGTCTTTAATTTCAACAGGCCAGGCATCGTTGCCAAACACCACAATATCCAGTGTGTCCTTGGGGTACTTGGTGGTAATAAGCTCACTAAGGGCCATGGCTACCTTTTTAGCGGGCGTAATCCTGTCCTCCCCATAAAGTATCATGGAATGAGAAATATCTATCATCAGCACGGTGGAGGTTTGGGCCTTAAAATCATTCTCCCTAATCTGCA
>CAZRDD010000551.1:0-3697 GCA_964598675.1 uncultured Parafilimonas sp. | reverse complement strand
CTGTTAAACTCACCCGAAGCGGCGGCCTTCAATTTAAGCCTCGAACCTAAAGCATCGTACGATATTTATAACACCGGCCGTTTTGGCCTGGGCTGCCTGCTGGCCAAACGGCTTACAGAGCAGGGGGCCAGGTTTATTAGTGTTACCACCGAGTATGAACCTTTTGTGGGTTTTGATACCCACGAAAACGGGCATACCCGTATGGTGAACATGAAAAAAATGATTGATGGCCCGGTAGCCCAACTGATAAAAGACCTTGATAAAAGCGGCCACCTTGACCGCACCCTGGTGATATTGGCCAGTGAGTTTAGCCGGGATATGATGGTGGAGGGCAGGCCCGATGCAAAAGTGCAGGAGCAGGTATCGCAGCCAGATATTATACAAGACCTGAAGTTTTACGGCATGCACCGCCACTTTACAGATGGCTGCTCTATGCTGATGTTTGGGGGTGGCATAAAAAAGGGCTTTGTATATGGCAAAACTGCCGATGAGCGCCCCTGCAAAACCATTGAAAACCCGGTAAGGATAGACCAGATACACCAAACCATTTACCATGCTTTGGGCATACCGGAGGATACACAATACGAAATTGAAAAACGGCCTTTTTACACCACGCCTGATGGAAAAGGCAAACCGGTGAAGGAGTTGCTGATTAAAGCGTAGGAGGCACAGCCATTACCGATACAACTTTACCTCACATTTTTAAAACCCTTTATTAAACAGCAAATAAGTTTAGCCTGAATTAAAGGATGTAGAAAAGGAGTAGATTTGTAAAGTTTGAAAGAAATCTTTTTAAAAAATGCCTGACTTTGTACAAAATATTGTAATAAGCAACTTTAAATCAATACGGGAATGTCATATTAACGATTGTTCCAGGATCAACTTGTTTATTGGCCGCCCAAATGTTGGCAAGTCTAATATATTAGAGGCATTGTCACTTTTTTCCATCCCTTATCTCATAGAAGGTAAAAACAGAAGCCTAAAAAACCTTGTTCGGCTTGAAAACGAAGCGGAATTATTTTACAATGGGAATATCGAAAATGGAGCTTACGTGAAAATGAATGAGGGTTTGTGTGAATTGAATTTTAATCCCAAAGAGGGGCTAACAATTTTTATAAATCTCTTTAACAAAGCCTTCTACTTTCAAGAATTCGATGAAAGATTAATAGTGCAAAAAGTAAGAACACACAGTGATTTTGAACCCCCAATAAAGAAATACGCTTATAAGCACAACGTTATCTTTACCAAAGCGCACGCTAAATATCTTATTCCCCCTTTTGGCCCAAACCTGCTTGATATAATAGAGAACTATCCTGATTTAAAGAAATCGGTAGTAGAAATGTTTAGCGAGTATCATTTGGATATAGCTTTTGATAAAGCAAGCCGGTCAATAAAAGTAATCCAAAATAATAAGGATGGTATTTTTTTGATCCCATACAATTCTATTGCAGATACATTACAAAGAATAATATTTTACAAGGCGGCAATAGCCTCCAACGATAACAGCGTATTGCTATTTGAAGAACCAGAAGCTCACTCATTTCCTCCTTATATGACACATCTTACCCAGGAAATGATATACAAAAAAGATAACCAGTTTTTTATAGCAACACACAGCCCTTACATTTTAAACGACCTTATTGAAAATGCCCGTGAAGAATTATCCGTTTTTATGGTTCATTATGAGGACCAAGAAACCAAACTGCGGCAACTCACTAAAGATGAACTGTATGATGTTTTCCAAAACGGTATTGATTTATTCACCAACAGTGAAAGTTTTTTATAATGGACCAGGCTGTTATACCAGAATGTTTTGTGGATACAAATCTCACGGAAACACTTGTCCCTCCCGATAGTCAGTATAATCACCAAAAGGGATGTGGCACTGTTACTAAAATAATGAAGGAGCGTTTTGCAGATAGGTTTGCATTAGGCATTATTGACAAGGACAAAAAAGAAGTCGAATACCTGAGACATTTTATTGAAATATATAATGCTGGTTCATTGACACTGCACAAGCATACAACCCGCCATCACTATATAATACAAATAGCCCCGGCGATGGAAAGATTTATATTGACTAGTGCCGAAGCGGTAGGCATTTCATTAAGCACATACGGGCTTCCTGAAACACTTGATGCTTTAAAGAAAGTTAGTAAAACAGTCAACTCAAAAAACGACCCAAAGTTCAAGGGGCTTTTTAAAGCAATGAAAAAAGCAGGCGCTCCAGAGATGCTAAGATTGGCCGCATGGATTAGCTATTTGAAGGATAAAAATTACAACGTGGACATTACTGAATTTAAAAATCTTTAATTCACCACATACCTTCAACCAATATATGGGTAATGGGTTAAGCAATATCAAATCAATCCACCAAATCATCGTAAGCCATCTGAAGCTCGTTGTACGCATGGCGGTTGCCGGCCTGCCTTGCAGCGGCCATCCCTTTTTGGTACCAGTCAATAGCAAGCGATGTTTCACCGGCCCTTTCCAACAGTTTGCCTAAGTGGTAATAGGTGCCAATATAATCGGGGCTTTCGTGCAAAACGGCCTCGAACAATACCCTTGCTTCGGCATCGTTACCCACACTTATATATTCAAGCGCCAGGGCATGGCGTAAAAAATTGTCGCCAGGCGACGATTGCAGCATTTCCTTTACACGTTCCATCCGGTTCATAAAGCAAATATCGGTAACAAGCAGAAAGTTTTGCAGGTTAAGCAGCCCAAAGTTCATTGCTCAAACCGTTCAATGCAGAAACATTGTATTAACAGCCCAACAGAGAACAGAACGATGAATGGTGTGACACAACAAACGCCCGATAGCAGCACCACCGCCGGTTACCAAAAAACGTTTCGCTTGTGCCTGCAACAGTTTCATCCGCACTACAGATTATACAATCAACAAATGATTAGTATCATACGGGCTTCTCCTCCACCCCCTTCTTCCCTTTAGGGAGAGGGGGCAGGGGGTGAGGGTTTTATCCTCTTCAGCACGCCATACGGCAGCGGCTTTTACCAGTTTCTGTTATCTTTGCCGCATGAACGATAAAAAAGTAAGGGTGCGTTTTGCACCTTCGCCCACGGGTGGTTTGCATTTGGGCGGTGTTAGAACAGTGCTGTTCAACTATTTATTTGCCAAACATGCTGGCGGCGATTTTATTCTGCGTATTGAAGATACCGACCAAACCCGCTTTGTACCGGGTGCTGAAGAATACATTTTTAACTGCCTGCAATGGTGCGGCCTGCAACCGGATGAAAGCGTTTTACATGGCGGCCCGTATGCCCCTTACCGCCAAAGCGAAAGAAAACCATTGTACCAGCAATATGCTGAGCAACTGGTAAAACAGGGCAATGCATATTATGCTTTTGATACACCGCAGGAGCTGGAGGAAATGCGCACAAAGTTTAAAACGGCCGAAAACCCATCGCCGCAATACAACCATGCGCTACGCAGCAAAATGCGCAACAGCTTTACCTTGAGCGAGTCTGAAGTAGCAGACCTGCTGGCTACCGGCACCCCTTATGTTATACGCATAAACATGCCGCTTGACGAAGAAATTAAGTTTACTGATATGATAAGGGGCGAGGTTAGTTTTAACTCAACCCTTAGCGATGATAAAGTATTGCTTAATGCCGATGGGATGCCTACCTACCACTTAGCGGTGTTGGTGGATGATTACCTGATGAAGATAACGTA
>CAZRDD010000550.1:0-3702 GCA_964598675.1 uncultured Parafilimonas sp. | reverse complement strand
GTACCTTAACGAGCTGGAGAACAACCTGGTACTGTACTTTACCTCCACCAGTCGCGAAAGTGCCACCATTATTAAAGAGCAGCAGAAAAATGTGGTGAGCAAAAACGAGAAATCCATCGAAGCGATGCACCAGCTGAAAGAGCAGGCCCGCATGATGAAGGAAGCCCTGCTGAAGGGCCGCCTGCAGGAGTTTGGCGAGATACTGGACTTTGGCTTTCAGCAGAAACGTAAAATGGCGCACAACATCTCCAACAACCATATTGAAACCATTTACGAGGCAGCCAAACAGGCTGGCGCAACCGGTGGTAAAATAAGCGGTGCAGGCGGCGGCGGGTTTATGACGTTTTATTGCCCGGCCAACACCCGCTACAACGTTATTGAAACTTTAAATACTTTTGGCGGCCAAGTAAAGCCCTACCAGTTTACCCAGCAAGGTTTAAATACATGGACGATAAATTAACAGCGATATGCAACAGAAAATAAACGATATTATAGCAGCCTCCATAGCAGTAAAACAGCAAATATTGGCCGATACTGATATGCAGCAAAAAATTGCCGAAGCAGTAGAAGTAATTACCGCCGCTTTTAAAAACGGCAACAAGGTATTGTTTTGTGGCAATGGCGGCAGCGCTGCCGATGCACAGCACCTGGCGGCAGAGTTTTCCGGCAGGTTTTATATTGACCGTAAAGCGCTGCCATCGGAGGCGCTGCACTGCAACTCATCGTACCTCACCGCTGTAGCCAACGATTACAGCTACGATGTTATTTACAGCCGCATTATTGAAGGCACCGGTGTAAAAGGCGATGTGCTGGTGGGCTTAAGCACCTCCGGCAACTCGCGCAACGTATTAAAAGCCTTTGAAACCTGCCGCGAAAAAGGCATCACCACCATTGGCCTAACCGGTGCTACCGGCGGGCAAATGAAGGCGTACAGCGATTTTCTGTTCAATGTACCTTCTACCGATACGCCACGCATACAGGAAAGCCATATACTGATAGGCCATATTATTTGCGAGCTGGTAGAAGCTAATTTATTTGGTGTTAAAGCTTAAAACAAAACAACAGCTTTTACGCTGTAGATATTTTAAATGAACAATTTGGATACCAATACGGCACACCCCCAAACGCCCCACGCGGAAGGGGGCCTTACCGCCATTATACTGGCAGGCGGCTTGGGCACCAGGCTGCGCAGCGCCGTACCCAACCTGCCAAAATGCATGGCACCGGTTAACGGCAAGCCTTTTATTGGTTTTGTAATAGATTACTTTTTAAGCCAGGGGGTACAAAGCTTTATATTGTCGCTGGGGTATATGCACGAAGCCATTACGGCGTACATAGGCCAGGCCTACCCCACCCTTAATATTACTTATACCATTGAAGCCGAACCCTTAGGCACCGGCGGGGCCATACTGGCCGCCTGCCGCGCAGCAAAAAGCAACACCGTAGTTGCCACCAATGGCGATACGCTGTTTAAGGCAGATATTAACGCGGTTGCTGCTTTTCACAACATTACCGGGGCTGATTGCACCCTTAGCCTAAAACCCATGCAGCATTTTAGCCGTTATGGCGTGGTTACCTTAACCCCAAACGGCGCCGTGGAGAGTTTTAAGGAAAAACAGTTTTACGAGGAAGGCCTTATTAACGGCGGCTTGTATGTATTAAACGTACCCGCTTTTTTGCAGGAGGGCCTGCCCGAAAAATTCTCGTTTGAAAAAGACTATTTAGAGCAGAAATACACCGCTGGCAAAATGTTTGGCATTGCACAGGATGCCTATTTTATTGATATTGGCATACCCGAAGATTACCAGCGTGCCCAGGAAGAACTGAAGTAATTAACAGCATTGATTTTTTTGGGGGGGGTATATCTTGAATGGCTTTATTAAAATTATGGTCATAATGTAAATATTCAATAATCAACACTCAATAATCAATGCTCAAGTGAGAAAGCCCGGTGTATTCCCTTGACTATTGAGTGTTGAACATTGATTATTGAATATTACAATTGAAGAAATCCTGTCAACGTCAATCAGGCACAGCCAAATACTCAATAGTCAATGCTCAATAATCAATTTTCAAGGAAGGAAGCCACCTGTATTTTCATTGAATATTGGGTTGAACATTGACTGTTAAATGTAAAAAGGTTCGAATAAAAACAGTTTATTTTACACCTGTAAACAGTACAACATGGTAAAACTACTTAAAGGCAAAACCCTGTTAATTACAGGCGTGCTTGTGGGCGCTGTTGGCGGTTTTTTTTACTGGAAGTATGTAGGCTGTACCACGGGCACCTGCCCCATACAATCCAACCCCTACCGCATGACGGCCTATGGTGCCCTGATGGGCGGGCTGCTGTTCAGCATGTTTCAGCCATCGGGCAACAAGGCATAAACTTTTTAACAAACCACCCCCACCCATCCTTTTTCGTATCGCCGTTGGTAGTTTTGTGCTATGGCAACAACACCCCTTAATATATTGGCTGTTTCAGGCAGCCTCAGGCAAAACTCCTCCAACCATTCCATTTTACAATACATGGCAGGCTTCACCCCTGCGGGTACCAACTTTACCATTTATGATGGTATTGATGCACTGCCCCATTTTAACCCAACCAATGATGTTGACGAAGCCCCTTTGGAGGTTGCCCGTTGGCGCAATGCCATTGCTGAGGCCGATGGCGCCATTATTTGCAGTCCGGAGTATGCTTTTGGCGTACCCGGCAGTTTAAAAAACGCCTTAGACTGGACAGTTTCTTCGGGCAGCTTTAACCAAAAGCCCGTGGCTATTATTACCGCTTCAAGCTCGGGCGATAAGGCTCATGCCGCCCTGCTGCATATTTTTACAGCACTGGGCGCTATAGTTGCACCCGGTGCCACCTTGCTTATACCCTACATACGCACAAAGGTTAGTGCCGATGGTATTATTACCCAAACAGCCACACAACAGGCCATTGAGGCTGTATGGATGGCCTTGCTGGCACAGGTGGATACAAACATGGTTTAACTGTACAGGGTGTTATAAAACGCCCCTGCCCTGCTCCTACCCTTTTTTCAAGATGATTTTAGACTGGGAGAATTTGTACCCTGCATCAAGCACACTAACCATCAGCGGCCATTTTGATGCATCAAACTTTTGCAGCCGGTACGTTTTTTTAATGCTGATAACAATGTTATTGTCTTTCAACAAAGCCACGCTTTTAAAACTGCCGCATTCATTTTCCACCGACCTTGTTAAACCAATCAACCCTTTTACGGTGTAGCCCGGCGGCACCGGCATTGAGATGGTCCATAAAAGCTCGCGCGGGTAACCAGTATTAACAGGCAGCGTGCGTGCCCTTTCCTCTTTTTTAACTTTGGGCTGGCTGCCTATCAATGCGGAAAGCGCCACCACAATATCATCCCCCGCAGGGGCACCCATATCGGCTATGGTAAAGGTTTCCTGGTATTTAAGTGCTTTCTTTTTAAAGCTGCGGCCATCCTGCTGTAATTTAAAATCGGTGTAGGTTTCAACACGCCTGCCGTATTCGCTTTCGGCAACGGCCTTCATCATCAATGGCTTTTGTTCCTTCCACTCCTTTTTCTGGTCATCAAAATTACTAATGGCCTTCTCCTGCGCGTGGCTGTCTAACCCTTCCCACATATCGCTGCCATCGTAATTAAGGTAATCGTTTTGCATAAAGGGAGTAAGCGCCAGTACATTATCCTGTAT
>CAZRDD010000549.1:0-3712 GCA_964598675.1 uncultured Parafilimonas sp. | reverse complement strand
GGTGGGTTATTAATATCCCTGTGAATAATAACGAGGGTGTTTATCCTGGTTTTTGCTTTTTTATTATATTTGGAATGGGTGTTTAAAAACCAAGAAATCATTTAAAGTTATTATATCCTCACAAACCCTAACTATGATTGATATAGCTTTAGTTAAACAGCAATATGCTAATATGACCGATGCGCAGCTTACGCGACTGGCTAAAACAGAATGGTTGCAACTGGTAAAAGAAGCGAGGATGGCATTGAAGGAGGCGTTTTTAAAACGAAATTTAGATATTACTGCCATTGATGTTGCCGAAGAGGCTCAAAAAGACCAACAGCAGAATAACCTGCGAAAAATAAAACATGGGGAAGGTGATGCACTGCTTAAGGAACATGTTAATTATGCTTTGTTTAGTAAAAGGGATGGCCTAAGTAATGAGGCAATATACAATGGACTGCTGGAAAACGGGCTGGATGATTTAAGGGCAAAGGATATAGTACTGGGTATAGAATCTTCGGCGCAGGCGTTGTATAATTACTGGGATAGCCAGATGATAAGAGGAGGGTTATTTTTTATAGGCGGGTTTGCAGTAACTGTGGTAACTTATACAAATGCTGTAAATGGGGGTACTTATGTTATTGCATGGGGGGCTATCATTTTTGGAGCAATTCGCTTTTTTAGAGGCCTGGCTGAAAAAAGAGGGTATAGGAAAATATTAAATATTTGTGCAGCAGAAGCGTTGGTGTAAACAATATTAACCTTTAATAAGCGGCCTTGCTTTTTTTGTTGCCAGGGTATAAAGTTAACAGCAATGGGGTAACCTCAAAATAGGGTATGCGCATTACAAAATAGTCTGTGGCAAGAAATAGCAGAAACAAAAGTATCAGCAGTTTATCGTATTTTTTGGTAAAGAAACCTGCAATAAAACTCAGCTCAATTACGGTGGCTGCAATGTACAGGGCATAGGCAACATATTTATGTTGTATAAGCCATGCTATAAAGTTTGTTTGCCAGTAATCAGGCGAATTGGTAAGCAACTGGTTGTGCTGGTACAGTAAAATCCCCGTCATTTCAGCGGGGTAAAAAACGCCTCCCTGCTTCAGCTTCCAAAGCCCAGCCGAAGCAAAAAAGAACAGGAAAAAATAACGCAGGCCATCAAACAATACCTCAAAAGTTTCCTGCTTTTTAGGCATAAACACAAATGGAAAAAGCAGCCATGGCAAATGCCCTTCAATTGAATTGGTAGCGTATAAGGTGTAGCACTGCACATACAGCCAGTTAATAAGCAGCATGTATATAGCAGTAAGGTAAGCGTTGCCCTTGCTGTTGCGGTAATGCAATAAATATAAGGCAGGGGCTGTGTAAAAAAGCACATCAAACAGCAGGCAACCAGTTGGGTTGTTAAGCAGCCACTGGTGCAGGCCGGTTTGCATAAAAAGCCAGGTAAACACATCCTGCCGGGTATAAAAAAAAGAAGGTTGCATTTGGTACAGCAGCATGCCATTATAAAGTTTATACAACAGCAATGCATAAAACAACATGCAGTATAAAACAATAATGGTATAGCGGTTGTCTTTTTTCACAATGGTATCAGTTGTGTTTAGGTATTAAATGTTGTCCATCGTACACATAATCAGCAAACGCAACAGTAAAGCTGTCAACTTTTTTGTTCAGTATGGTTTGCAGGTAGTTTTTATACCAGTTGTTAAACGTGTTACTGGTTATATTATTCATGTATTTTGAGGAATCGGCCAGGTGCAGCAATCGTTTTATGTCGGTGTTCCATTGCATGCTGTTCCAGGCCTGCTGGTTGTTAAACCGCTCCAGGGTAAGGTTTATTTTATCCCATTCTGCAGGGGTAAAGTCTTTTGTTTGTAGCAGTTTGCCGTTTATGGTGATGCTGGTTACGGTGTAATTTGTCTGAGGGGTTATTACCGCCGAATACATGCCAAAGTGATACGCTGGCGATACAACAACGCCTTGTTTTATATTTATAAAAAGCTGTAAAAGTATAAACAGTGTTATGCCCGCAAACCACCATTTATTGGTGCTGTATAGTTTTTTTAGGTACATAAGTTAAGGGGCTGCTTAATGCAGCACAAATATAATAACCCTTTGTGCTGGTAGTCAATATATTTTATTGTGGTAGCAGCTATTTGGGTGTAACCGGGTTAAAGCCTGGGTCCGCTTAAAAGTATGCAGCAGCAAAATGATACCTGTTATCTTTTATATATCTAATAACAGTATGCCTTGCAAATGGGGGTATGTAGAGGATGAATGTTTATTTAAAAAGCAGGCGGAAAGTGCCGCTTACGGTAAGGTTGGATTTGCCGGAAGATAGCTGGCCAGAGTAGTTGCCACTTACCAACGAGTCAGTAAGCGGGGCCATGCAACAATCAAAACTAACATTACCATAATTAATGGCCCTTATGGTATGCCAGGGTAAAAGGCTGTCTGTACGCCAGGAGTAATTAATGGAGTCGCTATACTGGTAGTTACCCCAATTTTGCTGGTAAAACCAAAAACATTTTACATCTACCTGCTTAAGGCTGTTGCCAGCAATAAAGTTAAACGATGCACTGCTGCGGTTGTAATCAATATGGGTAACTTTTATAGCGGAGTCGTTTAACAGTACAGTAATATTGCTTGGGTTGGTTAAAGGCTGCCTTGGATTGCTTCCGTTGCCGTTTGGGGTATTTGTGGTGTCCGGGGGGTTTTGTTGTTTATTGCACCCTGTAATTATAATGGTTGCCAAAAGGGTTAAAAGCAGTACGTTTCTCATACAAAGGTTATTACCATGCAATTTAAGCAAGGCTGTTTTTGGGTGTATATCCAGGGTGTTAATCATTGCCTAATTATGACGAATAACATTGTTTCAGGCCCGCAGGCAGCATCGTTTCCTGTTTTATAAAGCAATTATCCGGGCAAATCCCTTAAAAAAGTGGAGTACAAGTATTTTTTTCTCCTATTTTTGTTGTTTTCTCCTAAAATATTATGCTCCGGGTAATTAAATCTTAAAAATTACTCCTACCTTTGCCGCCCCAAAGGAAATACCCTTTGGTAATTAACAATATTAACAAACTAAATTCAGGGCAATGAACAATTACGAATTGATGGTGATTTTTACCCCTGTGCTTTCTGAGGAAGACTTTAAAGCTGCCCAGAAAAAATACACCGACTTTATTACAGATAATGGCGGTACTGTAGTGCACAGCAATCCCTGGGGCCTGAAATCACTGGCGTACCCCGTACGTAAAAAAACTACCGGTATTTACTGGGTTTTGGAGTACAGCGCGCCATCCAGCTTCAATGAGAAGTTTAAGATTCAGATGCTGCGTGACGAGCAGGTAATGCGTCACATGATCACATCACTCGACAAATACGCCGTTGAGTACAATGCGAAAAAGAGAAGTGGCGTACCTACCGGAACTGAAAAATTAGCGAGGGTTTAACCATGGCAAAAGCAAATGAAATTAAATACCTTACCGCTATTAAGCAGGAAAAGCCAAAGAAGAAATTCTGCCGCTTTAAAAAGTACGGTATTAAGTATGTTGATTACAAAGACATTGAGTTTTTAAAGAAATTTATTAACGAGCAGGGTAAACTTTTACCACGCCGCTTAACAGGTAACTCTTTAAAATACCAGCGTAAAGTAAGCGATGCAGTTAAAAAAGCGCGCCAGATGGCTTTGTTGCCGTTTGTAACAGATCTTTTAAAATAGGCCTTA
>CAZRDD010000548.1:0-3719 GCA_964598675.1 uncultured Parafilimonas sp. | reverse complement strand
ATGAACTACTAACGGGCATAGAATGGCTAGATGTATTGTATAAAACCACCGTAACCAAAACAACGGTATTAATAAGCTACCAATCGTTTAAGGCCAGAAATGCCAGTGATATTATATTTTATCCCTACCTGCTTAAAGAATACCGCAACCGTTGGTTTGTGCTTGGTATGAAAAAAACAGGCAAGGAAATAATAACCCTTGCATTGGATCGTATACGGTCAGTTACCCCCTTGCCGGGTGAGGTATTCAAAGAGCAAAAAGATTTTAACCCGCATAGCTATTTTAGTGATATTATAGGTGTTACCCGTAATGTTGGCGAAAAACCTGCACATATTACGTTTAGCGCAAACGGAACACATGGGCCTTATATTAAAACAAAGCCTATGCATGCCTCGCAGAAAATAGTGGAAGAGGTAAATGGCCATACCATTTTTAGTATAGATGTTATACCCAATTTTGAGTTGGAACGCGAACTAATTGGCTATGGGGAAGGATTAAAAGTATTATCCCCAGGCTATTTTGTGCGCCGCATCCGCAAAAAAATAAAGCTGATGCACGCCCTGTATTTTGAAAACGACACTATTCAGCCACCTTCAAATCTCCCTCCAGCATAATTACAGCATTGCCGGTTAGCAATACTTTATTAGCCTGAACGTTTAACTGCATGCTGCCCGTACGTGCAGAACACTGAAAAGCTTTTAATTGCGTTTTGCCCAATTTATCAGCCCAGTATTTTGCCAAAAAGGTTTGTACGCCACCGGTAACAGGGTCCTCGTCTGTACCACTCCAGGGCCAGAAATACCGGTAATGAAAATCATATTCACCATCGTTTGCAGGGGCGGTTACCACCACCCCGTTTATATTGCTGCAAGTGTTAACAAGCGTTTTAAAATCGGGTGTTAGGGCGGCCAGTAAACCAGCATTGTTAACCTCCACTATATAAATATTTTTTTCAGCATTAAAGGCTGTATTGACAACCGGGCCTATACCCAGTGCCTCCAGCATTGCTGGCGGCACTGTGGCGGCTACGGTATTGTATACAGGAAACTCCATTACAATTTCACTGCCCTGCCGTTTAATAAGCAGGTGCAGGTTTTCAATAGTCACAAATTGTATCTCTGCCAGGCTGGTGTTGCTAAAAATAACTTTTGCAGAAGCCAGTGTTGCATGGCCACAAAGTGGTATTTCCTTTTTTGGGGAAAAATACCTTATGGTGTATGTGCCTGCTTTGCCGGTTGCTTTTACGAATGCCGTTTCTGAGTAACCCAGTTCTGTTGCTATATTAAGCATTTGCAGTTCGCTCAGGTTTTGTTCAACAAAACAAACGCCGGCAGGGTTGCCTTTAAACGGCGCTGCTGTAAAAGCATCAACAATATAGGTTTTCATACAAATAAATTTAAATGGTTAATTGTTGTCAATTTCCTTAGTGCTTAAAGCGGTATCTGCAACAGCATACTGCCTGAACCCTAAAACATTTACAGCCTTTGCTTCGTAGTTCTGCTCATGCTGGTTGGCAATTTCAGCAATGGTCATTGGCCTGTTTATGATAGTGTCTTTTTTAAAATGATTGCTCAGTTTTTGCGCTTTGGCTACACCAAGTTTGCCAAATTCGTAACGGGCAATTAACCTGCCTTTACGCATAAGGGCACTGTCTATCAGTGTTAGCGGGCTGTTAAAGGTGCATATCAACTGCACATTTAAAAAGTCGGCCAACAGGCCATCGGATATATTCAGCAGGTTTGATACTGACGAACTACTGTTGGTGCGCCTGTCCATAATAATGTTTTCGGCATCTTCAATTATTACAACAGTGTTAGGGTTATCAATCAGCAGGTCAATAAAACCGGGGCTCATTAAATCACCCGCCACATTGGGCGACAAAAACAGTACACGTTTTTTTATTTTACCAATAAGGTAACGCAGGTAAGTTGTTTTACCAGTACCTGGCAGGCCATGCAGTAAAACAATACCCTTGTCGTTTTTCTTATTAAGCCTTGCCATTATGGTGTTGTTAACCGCTATAAAATCGTCTTCATAAAAAAGAGCCAGGTCCAGCTTGGTTCTTTTAATCTCCATTGACCTTAAACCCATACTGCTGCCCTCCTTTACAATAAGGTTTATTTCAAGCGGCTCGCGCTTATTACGCTCCTTATACTTATTAAGCAACACAACAGTATCCTGTAAAAAAGCATCCTGCTTACCATCGTGCAAAATTTCGCAGTAGCCATCATCAAATTCAACCACACAATTGTTTTTAAGCACAATAATGGTGGTGTCAAATTCAAACTTTTTTCGTTTGTGTTTATACCATTTGTACTGGTGTATATTGGTTATAAGCGTTGCAAACTGCAGCACAAAAGCATTGTACGCTTTTTCACCATCAATACAGTTCATAAACTGCAGGCTGGGTAACATATTAAAACAGTACAGGTACATGGTTTTGCTATCCAGAAAACGGCTGTCAAACACATTGTTTGCATTGATGGTTTTCTGGGTATATAAATTGTCCATTGTTATTATTTTTTTGAAATAGAAATAGTGTTACCGTGATGAAGACCACGGTTTTGCCAGTAATACGCTGTTTGATAATGAACAATAATTTACTGTTCACTATTAAACCTGTTAGGCCGTTTACTATTTCATTACAAGAGTGCGCATATAATTAAATTTTTGACCAGGATTTTGCCTGATTTTTCTGATGATACTGATTAAGCCCAAAACTCTATTTGAAACTGGTATATGAGATTACCTGGCTCAAAATTTGCATTGTGCTTTACAGTGTTGCATGGGCTGGATTTGAACCAACATCGCCGGGGCCAAATCCCGGTGTGCTTCCGTTGCACTACCTTGCAATAATTAAACAGGGTAACATTCAATAAAAGCATTGCTGCTCTACCAACTGAGCTACGGGCCAATTTTTATGTTACTGGTTGGCCCGGCAGGGTTCGAACCTGCGACACACCGGTTATGAATCGAAGTAGCTTTTATTTACGACACCTGTTGTTGGGGTTAAGGGTTGAAAACAATGGTTATGTTGGCCTGAAGGGATTCGAACCCGTACTGCGCAGATCCTAAATCTGCCGCCTCTTCCGTTGGGCTACAGGCCAATAAAAATGAAAGGGTAAAGTGCGTAAAAGCTCTTATAACCAATGCTTGTAACAGGGGTTATAATGGGATTCGAACCCATGGAAGCCGCGAAGTATCTCTTACTTACGACACCTTTCATACGGTAAGGAGTAACAGCTTAAATGAGCAAGGTATAAGGCTTTGTTTTTACACAAGGCCATCCTCTTCATTGGTTGGCGAAGTATCTCATTTATACGACATCCTTATTTATTTTACACCAAACATTTATTAAAAGCAGCGGCACAATCAGCACCGCTGCTGCATCTGCACTATGGTTGATCAAACCATATTATCATTACTCCATTCAATAACTCACCCATCATTTTTTTTGAAAGCATCCCCGTAGAAACAGGGGCGCTTTATTCCTCCTTTTTGCACCTAATATTGTAAGTCAGTAGCCTTAATCATTTCAATAGCACTGCTGCCATTTTCAACGGCGTTAAGTACATCAAAAACTTTATCACTCCAACCGCTTATCAAATACACATCATCTCGTAATACATTAAGCGGTGTGGTGCCATAACCCGCTAGGTCAAACAGGTACAGCTTTGCATGTGGTGCCAGTTTTTTATACTGTTTCCACAGGTCGGCTA
>CAZRDD010000547.1:0-3729 GCA_964598675.1 uncultured Parafilimonas sp. | reverse complement strand
GCGGGTTAGCTTTCACCACATAGATGCAGTAGCTAACATAGTTAAACATAGAATAACGTTTTAAAAACAAAGTTATATATATTCTATGCCCTTTATCTAACCCTATTTGTTTCTTATGTTTTCCAATGTAGCCATGTGGTTAAAAAATTCTAACCCAAATAACGCTTAGTCATTCAAAACTTGTAATACAATGAAATTACTGCAAAACAAAGTGGCCATTGTTACCGGGGCAGGCTCCGGCATTGGCAGGGCTGTTGCATTGCTGTATGCGGCAGAAGGGGCAAAACTGGTGGTATCGGATATTAATGAGGCAGGCGGCAACCAAACCGTGGCCGAAATTATTGCGGCGGGCGGTGAAGCCATTTTTGTAAAGGCAGATACAGCCGTGGCGGCGGATAATGAAAACCTTGTTAACCAGGCCGTACATAAATACGGCGCTTTACACATAGCCGTAAATAATGCGGGCATTGGCGGCCCTATTAAGCCCGTTGGCGAGTACCCGGTGGATGGTTGGGATAAAGTGATTGGCATTAACCTTAACGGCGTATTTTACGGCATGCGCTACCAAATACCGGCCATGCTGGCTGCGGGTGGTGGCAGCATTGTAAATATGGCTTCTATACTGGGTAAGGTGGGCACCAAAGGCTCACCGGCTTATGTGGCTGCCAAACATGGCGTGGTGGGCCTTACCGAGGCTGCTGCGCTTGATTATGCCAGGCAAAACATACGCATTAACTCCGTAGGGCCGGGCTATATACTCACCCCGCTGCTAACCAACGCGTTAGACGATGCTACCCTTAAAGCCATTGAGGGGTTGCACCCCATGGCAAGGTTGGGAAAGGCGGAGGAAGTAGCCGAATTATGCCTGTGGCTAAACAGCGATAAAGCATCCTTTGTTACCGGTGCTTACTACCCGGTTGACGGCGGCTACCTGGCACAGTAATATGCTTTTGTAATTCAGCAATGCCATACAGGCGCGCAGCGCCATAGCGGGGTATGCCCGTTATGGCGCTGCTTTGTTTTGGCAGATGACGATGCGTAAAACACTTCTGTATTTGTGGAGTAAGCCGCAATAAACCCGCTGAAGGCGGGTGCGCCTTACAGTATACCTGCACTTTGTGGCTTTGCGCCCTGGCGTGAAGTATTTTTTACCCGCCGTTGGCGGGCATTGGGTTGCGCGCAAAACCGCCAGGGCGCAAAACAACATTCAAAAAAAATATTCTTTCAATAAAATACAAGATACGTTTTATCAAAGCTTACCCCTCAAAATACCCCTGCGTTTGGTACATCTCTTCAACACGGTCAATTACCCATCTTTTCAACCATTACTGATTTTAATCATGCCCGCACATGCCTGACATCATGCTAAGATGGTGCTGTACAAAATAGTTTTACCCTAAATAAACCTGTATGCAAAAAGCACTGATTATTTGCGATGGCAGCAATTTTCCCGTTGGGGCAATTGAGCTTGTTAACCATTTACACTCGGCAAGCCCCCTGTTTTTAACAGGTGTATTTTTAAGCCCCTCCCAGTTTTCAAGCTTATGGTTTTACCCGGTTGATACGCCGTCGGACTACCTGTCTGCGCTTATAAGCAGTGCTAACGAAAGCATTGAAAAAAACATAGAACTGTTTACCGGCCTGTGCAAAAAAAATGGCATTGCCTATAAAGTACATAACCACAGCGAAGATTTTATATTAGACAGCGTTAAAACCGAAAGCCGGTTTGCCGATTTTATAGTTATGAGCAGCGAGCTGTTTTATAAAAATATTGATGCCCAGCAACCCAATAGCTACACTAAAACCGTGTTACACGAGGCCGAATGCCCCGTGTTTCTGGTGCCGGAACTGGTAAACGGGCCAAGCCGCATTATACTGGCGTACGATGGCAGTGCAGCATCGGTTTTTGCTATAAAACAGTTTGCCTACCTGTTTCCCGAATGGTGCAGCCTTGATGCGTTGCTGGTGTATGCCGATGCCGAAGGCAAAGAAATACCGGGCAAAGAGTATATTACCGAACTGGTAAACAGGCATTACAGCAATTTTACCACCTGCCACCCAAAAACAGAAAACGGCGAACAATTTGCACAATGGGTGCAACAGCAGCCCAACAGTTTGCTGATAAGCGGCTCGTTTGGGCGTGCGGGCATAAGCAGCCTGCTTAAAAAAAGCTTTGTTACCCAGGCAGTACAGCACCATAAAATACCTGTTTTTATTGCTCACCAATAATTACCTGTTATGCAAAAAATAGTATTTGCGGTTAACGCATTGCAGCCAGCACTTAAAAGCCTTGACTTTGCCGCCTACCTGGCGGGGCTAACACAGTCGCCACTAAAAGGGCTTTTTCTGCAAAAGAGAGTATATAAAGCGGAGCCGCACTTAAAAACCCCTTTTGCACTGGCTTACGTGGAAACCATTACCAGCGGGGAGGAAGAAAGCATTGGCGAACATGCGCTGGTGGAACAAAACATACAGCTTTTTGGCAATGCCTGCATCAACAGGGGTGTACCCTTTAGCACCGAAATAATGGCGGGCAACCCGCTTGAGGAACTGGTAGGCGAAAGCCGCTTTGCCGACATTATACTGGTGAATGCCAATACCTGTTTTGAAAACGGTTCGGCAGAAGGCTCTCCATCAAAATTTGTAAAAAACCTGCTTGCCGGTGCTGAATGCCCGGTATTCATCACCCCCGAAGGATTTGAGGGGGCTGATGAAATAATATTTACCTACAGCGGCGATGAATCATCTGTATTTGCTATAAAACAGTTTACCTACCTGTTTCCGCAACTGGCCACTAAAAAAGCAGTGCTGCTGTATGTGGCCCAGGGCCAGCAAACCGAAATAAGGCGCTCGGCACAAATAGCAGACTGGTTGCATGTACATTATACCAATGTGCATACCCAGGTGTTGCATGGCAGCCCCGGTTACGAACTGTTAGGCAAGTTTATTAACAAAACAAACAGTATACTGGTTATGGGTGCTTTTGGCCGCAACATTATTTCGCAGTTTTTTAAACAAAGCACCTCCGAATTAATATTAAAAATCATCAACCTGCCCATTTTTATTGCACACAAGTAAATTAATTGTACCAATCAAAAATTAGTATATGAACACTCTATTGTCTGACGAAGAACTGGTTATTACCGAAGCCGGAAAATTTCTGCCCTCCGTTTCCATCATTCTGCCTTTTGATATACAAATAGCTGCAAAAAGCGAAGCCAAACGCAAGCTTAAAGTAGTGGTTGAAAATGTAGAAAAAGCGTTGAAACTAAATTACTCGCAGGACGATGCCGCCCCTGTTATAAGCAGGCTTGAAACCCTGCTTGATGAAATTGATTACAACCTTTGCAAAAAAAGCATTGCCATTTTTATATCGCCACAGGTAGAAAAGATATTTTACCTTACCATACCGGTGGAAGAAAGGATTGTAATTGATGAATCTTTCGACATAAGGCAACTGGTATTTAATAAAAAAGAAGCGGTGCAATACCTGGTGCTGCTGGTAAGCGCAGAGGCATCAAAAGCATACCTTAACAACGGCCTTAGCCTCAGCAGCCTTAAAATGGATGTGCCGGTAAATGTACACGCGTACGAAAACACATCGAACGAACGCACCGGCAATTTTTCCGACCCATCAAAATACAAAGAAGTATTGCTTGATAAAATGCTGCACCATGCCGATGATGGCCTCACCCACCTGCTTAAAACATACCCTTACCCCGTATTTGT
>CAZRDD010000546.1:0-3744 GCA_964598675.1 uncultured Parafilimonas sp. | reverse complement strand
GAAACAATCACCTCATCTGTTTCAAACACGCCCGAGGCATCCGGCAGGTTTTTGTTTTGGCTGCACGATGAAGCAGCCGCAAGGGCAATTACCGCAATAGCAACGGTTATTTTTTTCATGTAAATGGTTTTAAGGTAAGTAAACACTGCCAGCAACTGTAGTAGCTTCAACCCAGCGCTGTATGCGTGTACTGTATGTTAAATGGTTATGTTTTTACATTGTTAATCGCTGTTTTTCCATCTTTCAATCAAGCCGCCTTCTCCTCTTCCGGTCTTTCTGACTTCCGGTCTTTCCGTCTCCCCGGCTTTCGGACTTCCGGTCGTCCCAACTTCCCGACTTCCGGTCTTCCCAACTTCCCGTCTTTCGGACTTTTCTTAATTTCCCGCCGTTGTCTTCACCGCATACAAAGCCATCAGCCATTGAATTTCGTGCAACGCACGGTCTTGCCGGGCAAGGCTTTCCGCAGTAACATCCTGCACATAATCGTTGGTGGTAATTACCCCGTTGGCTAATTGCGCTGCCGATGCTTTTTTAACCTGCTCCCGCAGGGCAATAATGTCGTTATCCGTTTGCATAAGCTGGCGGTAACGCTCCGCATCCGCATTTTGCTGTTTAAGGCTAAGCGAGGTATTGAACAGGAACGTGCTGCGCTGCGTGCCCGTTAACAACTGGTTGTTTTTGTTGATGAGCAGGTCCTTTTTAAGGGTGTACAGCCCGCCAATGTTCCAGCTAAGGCGCAGGCCGGTTAGGTAATACCCCGAAAACCCCGTAGCCAGCAGGTTAACCGGCGAGGGCTGCCCCACGCCCCCCTGTAAAAAGGCGCTTACCTGCGGGTAATTATTGAGTTTAATAAGTTGCTGCTGCAACTGGTAAGCCTTTACCTGCAGGTTGTAAGCCTTTAGTTCGGGGCGGTCAATACTATCGGTAAGCACCGGGGCCACCGGTTTAACCAGCAGGGTATGCTCAGTAACCGGTTGGTTAATAAACAGGCCCAGCATATCAGTATACGCCTTGCGGCTGGCCAGCAGGTCAATGGTACGCTGGTCGGTTTTAAGCAACTCCGCCTGCAGTTTGCTAAGGTTGCTTTTAAAGTTGGTGCCGTTGTTAACAGCCGCCGCAACGGTATTAATACCCGTTTGAATATCCTGTTTAGACAAGCGGTTTTCCTCCAGCTGGCCATCAATCAGCAGTATGCCAAAAAACACCTGGTTAATACGCTCCTTTAGGGCGTACAACTGTGTTTCAAGGTTTTGCTGCTGCAGATCTGCATTGGCCTCGCTTATCTGCCTGTTTTGTTTGTTAATGCCAAAGCCCGTAAGCGTTTGCGATACCTCGCCGTACAGTTTGTACTGGTCTTTAGATACGGTGGGTATTTTAAAACCCGGAATGGCAATTTTGGTAACATCGCTTTGGTAGGTGGCCGTGCCATTAATACCAAACTGCGGGTAAACACCTTTGGCAATGTTGCTGATGGTATAGTTTTTTGTTTCCTCAATAAGGCCGCGCTGTTTGGTAAGCGGGTAGTTGGCCTCTGCAAGCGTGTAGCACTGCTCAAGGGTAAGGGTAGCCTCCTGCGCAGTAGCCACGGTGGCACATGCCAGCAGGGCCATGCTGCAAACCCATTGCAGGTACTTTGATTTTTTACTTTTTAGGGTATTAATCATTTTATTGCTGTTTGTTTTAAAGATACATTTGAGAGGAGCCGCCAGCCGTGGCTGTGCCTGCTGCCTGTGTTATTATTGACGGGCGGGCGAAGGCGATATTGCACGCCAGCCCGCTTTTATTCAACGCTCATAATACTTTTAATCCATAAGGGTATAAGCTTTTTACGCTCCTGCATGTATTGGTAAAAAGCCTCATCGGTGGTGCCCGTTATTTTTTGCAGAATGGGCTTGCCCACAAACGGAAAAACCGTAAGCCCCACCAGGTTGGCCAAAAAGTGCAGCGGCTCCATTTTTTTAATATGGCCCTGGTTACCCGCAGCCTGCAACTGCTTAAACAAAAGGCCGCGCAGGGGGGCAAATTCCCGGTCAATCTCCGCAGTAATCTTAGCAGGGTTTCCCCGTATTTCGTTAAGAATAAACAGGGGCAGGTCGGGGTTAAGGGTGAGCATATCAATATAAGCTTCCACAATTTTCTCCAGCTTCTCGTTTATTGAAAGCCCCTCATCTGCTACTTTGCCCGAAATAATGTGTAAAAACTGCCGGAAGTTTTCCAGCATTACCAAATCAAACAGCTTTTGCTTGCTGCGAAAATAGTAGTTGAGCAGGGCCAGGTTTATGCCCGCTTCTTCGGCAATATCCCTGGTGCGCACGGCGGCAAACCCTTTTTGGGTAAACAGCCTGCGGGCAGCCTGTTTAATTTTTTCCTCGGTGCTGGTAGCGGTTACAGTAGTATCCATCATGCGCTTTTTACTGCTTGTATGGCAAAGTTAACAGGGCTTTTTTGAATTAAACAAATTATTTAATCATTTGATTAATTATTTTGTTTAAGGGGAGGGGGAAGGGGGATACAATGAGTTCAGCCGGGCTTGTAAGCCTGCGCGCGTTACCCCCTTACAGCGTAACAGCCGGTTTTTTGCAATTGCATTTACTTGTTGATGCCAATGTATTTAAACCACCCAAATACCTTTATATTTGGCCGGTAAACCAAGTGGTATAAACATGAGCACAGCACGTAAGATTGTATTTTTTTGCATAGGCAGCCTGGCCCTGCTGGGCCTTGACAGGTACACCAAAATACTGGCCAGGGAATATCTTATGAACAAGGAACCCCTTACTTACCTGCACGATACCGTGCGCTTAGGCTACGCCGAAAACACCGGCGCTTTTTTAAGCTTTGGTGCCGACTGGCCCGAAACGGTAAGTTTTTGGGTATTTGGTATTGTGCCGTTTTTACTGCTGGTGGCTTTTTTTGTGTACTGCGTGGTAAAAGCCAAGCAGTTGCCTTTTAGCCAACTGGTGCCGCTGGGGCTTATATTTACCGGTGGCATGGGCAACATTGCCGACCGCCTTATGTACAACCGCCATGTTACCGATTTTATGAACGTGGGCATCGGCAGCCTGCGCAGCGGCATTTTCAACGTGGCCGACCTGTGTGTTACCACCGGCGTAATTGTACTACTCTTTCAAAACTTTAAAAAAGAGAAACAACCGGGCGGTGAACCACCTGCGGCGTAAACGATCCGCGTTAGTTTCCCGCGCCTTCCGGCCCAGCGTCGAAGGGTTAACCACACAGGCATATAGGGACATAGAAACACATAGGTTAGCCTTTGTTGTTCACCATGATATTAACCTATGTTTACCTATGTATCTATCTTTCTATGTGGTGAAAATGTATATGGCATGCGCCTCGTGGCGCTGGGCAGAAGGGTTAAACACATAGGCACAAAGGGGCATAGAAACACATAGGTTAGCATATTTTCTTCCATCATCCCATCAACCTATGTTTACCTATGTATCTATCATTCTATGTGGTGAAAATATCCGCATCAATCGCCGATAGGCACAGTGCAGAAGGGGTTAAACACATCGTGTTTTAGTTTTAATGCTATCATCTCACAAACACCTATGTTTACTTATGTATCTATCATTCTATGTGGTGAAAACATCCGCATCAATCGCCGACAGGCACAGTATAAAGTGGCATAGAAACACATAGTGTTGTAGTTTTAATGCTATCATCCCACAAACCTATGTTTACCTATGTATCTATCATTCTATGTGGTGAAAATATCCGCATCAA
>CAZRDD010000545.1:0-3747 GCA_964598675.1 uncultured Parafilimonas sp. | reverse complement strand
CCATAAATATCTCCGGCATCATATACGTTGTTTGTCGTTGAGCCCGTAGGTGGGTTTAACGCACCAAGCATTGTATTTGGGGTATCTAACAAGGCAAGGCTGTTTTTATAAACATCGTGCTGGTTATCGTAAGCTGGTGTAAGATTATTAACATCGCCAGCCTGTGTCATTGGTATGTCGCCAACCCTTTGTGTTAGCCAAATAAAAGAGTATGCACGGAAGAACTTCGCCAGCGCTGCATATTTGTTATTGCTGGTGCCGTATTGCTTGTATGCCTGCTGCTCCATCAATATAGCATACTTAAGCATATCGTAGTTAGTGGCCGAAACTGACCAGTTGTAAAAATTGCTGCCCCTGTAATACTGGTAGTTTGAAACATAATATTGTGCCCACAGAAAGGGCAGGTCCCAGGGCGTTTCGTTTACAGCGCCGGGCCTTCCATCCACCACACCGCCACCAGTGTACAACTGGTAAGTAAGGTGGTTTAATATTAACGATGCTGGCACCGTTCCATTTTGGCTGGCAGCATTTGGGTTATCCTGTAAATCCCCTTTTTGGCAACCTGTGGCTACTACAATAATAATTGCAAACGAAGCCAGCAGTTGAAGTGATTTATTTTTCATACAAATCTTTTAATAATGTTTTACGAATAACTGATTAGAAGCTTATGTTAAGGTTAAAACCAATTCTGCGGGCAGTAGCGCTCTGCAGGTCAATATAACTGCCGCCAGCACTCCTGTCCTGGGCATTAAACCCTGCTGCATACTGGTCAATATCAAAATCTTTCCTTTTGGCAAAATACAGCAGGTTTCTGCCTATCAGGGCTATTGAGGCGCTCTTAAACACTTTACCGTTAAACAGTTTTGCAGGCAGCGTGTAGGTTAATTGCACTTCCCTAAGCTTAACAAAAGAACGGTCAATCATATAATACTCGTCAAAGTTGCCGCCGATACCGCTTGAAAGAAAGCTCTGTACAGTTACAGCAGTTGTATTTGGCGCTAAAGTCAGGTCCTTCAGGTTGTCAATTTGACCATTAGTGTAATGCGGTGTGCCAGAAACAATGTTCATGCCCTGACCTATATATGCAGGTGTAGGTTTAACTGTACCGTTTTGGGTGCTTTGCCATTCTTTTAAGCGGGCTGCACCAAAATCGCCAGAGGCGCTTTCGATAGAAGTACCACCATTGTTGCCCTGGTACCAAACCCTGTCGTAAATTTTACCACCTATGCGGCCATCAAACTGAAAGCTCAGGCTCCAGTTTTTATAAGAGAACCTGTTGTTTAAGCCAAAAGTAAAATCGGGGTTAAGGTAACCGATGAAACCACGGTTGCTGTTATCAGATTTTGATGGAGCCTGTACCGGTACACCACCACTGTAAAGTATGTTACCGCTGCCATCACGTACAAACTTGGTGCTGTAAAACGCATCTAACCTGTCGCCAACCTGGTAGTTATGGTTGTTAAGGCTTAAAGTGCTTTCGTTACCATAAATCTCCTTCAGGGTTTCTTTATAGGTTGACCAGTTTGCATTCACATCCCATGAAAAACCACTGTGTGTTTTAATAATGGTACCATTAAGCGCTATTTCAATACCTTTCTTTAAGGTGGTTATGCCATTTACGTTACCAGCATAGTAACCTGTTGATGGCGCAACACCTAAAGCATAAATACTTGGGCCGTTGATTGTTTGAAAATACGTTACATCTAACCCTATACGGTTTTTAAGAAAACGAACATCCAAACCTGTTTCGTAAGACTGTATGTTAAATGGCTTAAGGCTGCTGTTAGCAATAGTGCCGCTGTAGTTTACTGATGTTGTACCATTGTAATAGGTTGAGGTGATGTACTGGTTTTGGTTGGTATAAGACGGGCCATCATAAGAGGTGAGCAGGTCTGTACCATAACCCAACAAAGACCCAGTGCTGATACCTGTTACCGCTGTGTAAGCAGAAGGGATAGTTGGTGAAGTTAATGCACCTTTTACATCAGCATAAGAAGCCCTTACTTTAAGGAAGCTGATTGCAGCCGGTAAATTAAGATAGTCTGTCAACACAGAGCTTGCTGATACTGATGGATAAAAGAAGGTGTTATTACCAGAAGGCAACGTAGAAAGGTTATCAACCCTGCCGGTGGTAGATACAGTAAAGTATTTTTTGTACGAGAAGTCAACACTATAATAAGCACTGTACACCTGCATATTTGCATTATAACTGTACAGCAATGCAGGGTTTAAAGTGTTAGACAGCGTGTAAACACCTGGTAAAGCAAGGTCTTTGGTGGTACCCCAGGTAGACTGGTATTTGAAAGAACGCTCACTGGCACCAACATTTACAGCCAAAGCCCAATCGGTATGCTTTTTATCGTAGCTGGCTAAAAAGTCGGTGTTGTTTTCAATCAGGTTGCGGTGGTCCTGCCTGTAATCGCCATACCAGCCAAAATAATACCAGGGCAGATAAGTGTTAAGGTTGGTTGATGCAGGTACTTTTTCAGTTCTTAGCTGATCCCAGGTGGTAACCTGTGTACGCACACTAAGGTTTATATCGTTGTTAACTTTATAACTAAGCCTTGCAAAACCATACACATCTGTTTTATTGTGTGTTCTAAACCATTCTTTGGCAATAAACCAGGCGCTGTTTTCGCGGCCATATTCAGGCGCATATTGCACAAGGTTATTTACACCCTGTGGCCCTTTGTAAACGTTTTTTAAATCATTAATGTCGTAATCCGCAGAACCGTATACTTTAAACATATATGTATAGCTGTTAGGGCCATACGATGCGTCTGGTATGTTTGGTGAATATTGCAGGTTTAGGTTTATGCTGGCATCTGCGCGCAGTTTAGGGGTAATGTTGTACCCAGCATTAAGGCTAAGGTTATCAACATTTAACTGCGTATTAGGCGCCATGCCTTTTTGGTAAGTGTGTGAATATGAAATGCGGGTATCATAATTACTTCCGCTTGAAGAAAGCGAAATATTGTCGGTATTCAACAGGCCGGTCTGCATAAAATTCTCAAAATTCTTTGCACCACGCGCAAGCCAAGGGGTTGCGGTACGCACACCTGTTACGGGGTCCCACGGGCTGTCGTATTGCTTAACTAACTGGCCTTCAAAGCGGGGGCCCCACTCTGGCAACCTTTGCTTATTGTCATACAAAACATCGCCGTAGGAGTAGATAAACTTTGTTCCGCGGCCATACTCTGTTTGGCTTTGTGGCACAGTAACAAAACCGGTTTCAAACATAGTGCTGTTGTTAAAATCAACGCTCCAGCCTTTTTTATCTTTTGAGCCATGCCTGGTTGTAATAACAATGGCACCATTTTGGCCCCTGAACCCGTAAAGAGCAGCGGCATTTGTACCTTTAAGTACAGAGTATGTTTCTATATCGTCCGGGCTAATGTTCCAGGTATCAGAATTAATGGGTACACCATCCACCACAAAAAGCAGGCTGGAGTTACCCCTTAGCACTACCTGTGGGCGTGCCAACATTTCGGCATTGGCACCAACGGATAAACCTGCCACTTTACCTTCAAGAGAGTTTATGGGGTTTACATCCCTGGCCTTTGTAAGGTCTGAGCCTTTTACCTCTGTAACAGCGTAGCCTATTTTCCTAACTTCTTTTTTAATACCAAGGGCGGTAACAACCACATCCGTTAACAGTTTGGTATCTTCTGCCAATGTAACATCAACCGACGTTTGCCTCCCTACAGTAACTCCCTTACTACCAACCCCTCCAACCCCAAAAACCAA
>CAZRDD010000544.1:0-3748 GCA_964598675.1 uncultured Parafilimonas sp. | reverse complement strand
ATCTATATGGCCAAGTAATAGAAATAGAACCCCGTGTATTCAACCATCAACCAAACATATAACATAACCAGTCTGTAATACACATTGAAAAAGTTTATAAAGAGAGGTTTTTAAACCTCTATTCTATCATATTTTCTTTATAAAGCTTACGTACTTCATCAAAGCTATCAGTAGCATACTGCCTAAGGCAATATTCAAAAACATCTAAGTTTATTTGCCCAATGTTTTCATTGATATAGTCTATATGCTTACTATAACTTTCTTTTGTAAGAAAGTACCCTTCGAGCAAATGCGGGTCCTTTTCGAGGTTAATATCAAAAATATCAATTAACTTTCTTGTAGGTATATGTGATACATTTTCATAAGCGTAGATATTATAATCGTCTTCCTTCTGCAAAGCAATTTCTACATAAAAGAAAAAGTAATTTTTCTTCATTCTACTTATATTTAAAACTGGTTTTAATATGGGTTAACCATACCAAAAATTAAATATGATAAAGCTGATAACATTAAACACTCTATTTTTTCGAGCACATTCTTTTTGACCTCTTTCGCCACCGCCACTAGTGGAAGATATAAAATGTAAGCAATATGCTTTTTATACTGATTTTTTTAAACCACACATCTGCTCAATAAAATCAATCATTGACGGACTTTCCACATCGAAGGAGTAGATAAACAAAACCTTCTCCTTATCCACCATCGCGCACGATAACATGTGAACCGCCTCCCAATAATTACTGAAATGCTTCTTTAATAAATACTTGCAGGCAGTGGCAGCCTTATCCTTTTCTTTAAATACCATTTCTACCACTCCAAAGTTAAGATAGCGGCTTGTATAACTTAATGCTCGCAAAGGCTTAGCATTTTCCCAAAAAAAACTACAATTCAATTGCTCATCAAATTTCCTTAAATAATCTTCCACTTTTTCCTTAGTTGCAATTATCATTGTGTCTGGAACCGAAAATTCTGTAATGAAGTCAGAAGTTGCTTTAATAAATATTGAGTCGCACAAATTATTTTGCGCACCCGAAAACAAAGGAAACAAAATGACCAAAACAAATATCACAGGTTTCATGTAAACAGCTTTTGGTGAAAAAACCGATTAATATATTTATTTACTAAAAATGTAGCCCGTTGAAGTTTACCTTTTCATAACTATTAAGCGAAATGTTAATGCGGGAGTTTTGTACCCGACGTTCGTCTGGCACAGTTCATCCCATACAAGAACATCCCCTAAAGTGCCGCATCAGTTCATTCGGACAGTAGCATCTCTTTTATTTTGAACGCTGAGAGGAACGCGGGGCAAGTTCAACAAATTGACTTTTCTCTAATATCTTACTGCTTATTTTTTTGAGTTCTATTTTGACGTACCCTTTTTAAGCTCTCATTTTGCTCACTAATAACCATATTAATGAGTAGAAATGCATTAAGCAGTATTAGTACCAGTGTAATAATCCAAAAATACTTAAAATGGTTGTGACTCTTTTTGCCAAAGAACAAAAAGCAAGCGTAAAGAGATAAAATAAATACAATTGCGAAGCCCAATACGCTTACCATTTTAAAAACATCGGTATACCCTCCAATGTCTATTCTAAAAAAATGGAAAAAATATAACTGATGCCACATCAGTACCCCCAAAAAGTAAAAAAAATAATCTCTTTTTAATATCCTCATTTACTTAATTTTTTTTTCACCAGTCCACGCGCCAAACATCTTCCCACATATATCTGCTTCTTCGTTAGGCATAGTTATACCTGCCTGCCATCCTGCTTAACCACACCCCAAAAACCAAAAAGCCTGCAAACATTATATTTACAGGCTTTTTCGGCTAAAATTAAAGGTGGTGGAGCTGGCGGGAGTCGAACCCGCGTCACTATGCCTTTATAAATCAATTAATTGCAGATGCTTTTATTACAACTCCCGAATAACTCACCGCCTTTAAAATTTAGGTTCGGGATTTTTTCGTCGGCTTCTGAAATCCTTTCCAGGATTACATTTCAGCCAATTTCAGTATTATCGGGAACTGAACCTGCGGAGATTGCGGGAGTCGAACTTTACTCACCTGCCATCATTAAAAATCAACATGTTACAGAACTTGGTTTTCAATTGTTGCAACATGAACCCTTGATTACAACCAAAGAACCTATCATAAATGTACAAATAATATGTTTGTTATTCCTGTATTATACGACCTTAAATTTTTGGAAAGACTTACTAATTTTAAAGTTAAATTTTACTTTTTACCCCACTCCCCACCTGCTAATGAGTTTAATATTACTGCAGCGATTTGGACACCTACCCCCTATAACAACAACAGCCGCAAGGTTTTTACACCCAACGGCTGTTGGTAACAGTAATTTTTTACCACCCTCTTGCAGCAGGCCTGCAGCGCCATGTTCCAGTCGGAGACTGGCTCTTAGAAGAACCTCCAAAGAGCGTTGCACTAACTCTCTTTGGAGAACTCCAGAACTACGCCTTTTTAATGACATTGAGGAATTATTAAACATTTATTACTATTAGAATCTTTGTAAGCAAAGTCAATCCAGCAAAACTCAGAGCCGTTCGGCAACCCTAAAGGAGAGACATTACAGATTGTCCCATAAAAGTAACTCAATGCGTAGTATTGTCTTTCTCTTATAATTCGATCTGGCTTACCAAGCAACTCAATAATTCTTGCTGGATATTGACCACTTAGGTTAAAATTGTCAACTAACAACTGCGCCTTATATAAATTCCTAAATCCTTTACAACCCAACGTGTCGGCTTTCCATTCTATCAAAACACTATCAATCGTAGTTTTTTGATATCCTGAAAGACGGTCTTTAAGAGTCTTTTGGCAAATTGCATAATCAAGATTGGATATTATTAAAATAGCCAATAAACCGAACATCGGATTACCAAATTTTAGAAGTTCTAATTTCATAAAAACACCAACTTATTTTCTTATCTGATAATAGGAACACCGTTTTCATTTTCCATCAAGTTTGCTAAGCCCCCGCTCACACTACCAATATTAGCTTTCCCGTTTGTAAAATTAACGCCTGAAAAAACCCCTGTAATATTTGATTGTGTTACTACTCTTGAATTTACATCTATCGTATTATGTGAACCACCTTCAAAACTAAACGACGATGCACCCTGCGTTGGGTCGAGTGTGTATCGCGCATCTACCAATGTTCCTTTTGCAGCCATTATCCCAGGCTGCCCCTGATTGCGCATATCTGCTGCCGCATGCCCCAAACCCAATAGATGACCAAATTCATGTGCAGATGTTGACGAAGTGCCTATATTATCTTTTGTAATCCAATCTCCAGAATTACGCCCTGTTACTGTCCCTGAAACCCCATCACGATTGTTTTTTTCGAGTCGTATAAAATTGCTTTTGATATCGGAATTGCTTTTTGCCATTTCCGCAGCCTGGCTCTCTGATTTTACAGAAAAAGTTACTTTAAATTTAACAGAATAACTTTTGCCGTCTATGTCAACCTTGCCATTTGCTCTATTCCAGTATTTATTAATATTTCTGGTAATTTGTCTTGCCAGTTTTCGATTGGCTTCGCCTCCATAAAAAACAAGGTTCGCCTTAACAACCACCTGACCCTTTTTCTGGTCAATTACAGCCTCGGCAGAACGTCCATCAGGGTCAATATGTTCCATTGGCTCATCATATGTATAAGTATAAGGAGACCATGACACAAAATTTGCAGCCAATGGGTCTATAGCAAGCCACCGACCTACCTGCGCA
>CAZRDD010000543.1:0-3763 GCA_964598675.1 uncultured Parafilimonas sp. | reverse complement strand
TGCTGTACCATTAGTGGTTGCCAAATCAACTGCACTGGCTGCAAAAAGCGGATTGTTGATTAAGAACCGGACAGCCTTTGAAAATGCAAGAAAAATAACCACGATTGTATTTGATAAAACAGGAACACTAACGGTGGGTAAGTTTCAGGTAATAAGATATGTAACGCACAGTGTAACCTACACAAAGGAACAGGTACTGCAATATGCTGCTGCGCTGGAACAAAACTCTGAGCATCCAATTGCAACGGGTATAACTGCTAAGGCAAAAGAATTAAACATGACCTTACCGGAAGTAAAAGGCTTTGAAGCCATTACCGGAAAGGGAATTACCGGAATCATTGACAGTAAAGATGTAATGGTAGTTAGCCCCGGCTATTTAAAAGAAAAATTTACATTTCTTACAAAAGATGATACAGTAAAAGCAGAGGAAACATTGGTATTTGTATTAGTAGATGAAGAAATAGCAGGTTCAATTGCACTTGCTGATGAGATCCGCCCCGAATCTTTTGATGCTATAAAAACATTGCGTCAAAATAAAATCAAGACCACCCTGCTCACTGGTGATAATGCAGTTGTTGCAAAAGGAGTAAGTGAACGGTTAGGCATGGATGGTTTTATTGCAGAAGTGTTACCCCATCAAAAATTAGAGAAGATAAAAGACCTGCAAAGCAAAGGAGAGTTTGTTGCCATGACAGGTGATGGAGTAAACGATGCACCAGCTTTGGCAATAGCAGATGTAGGGATTGCTGTTGGCAGCGGTAGCGATATTGCTGCTGAAACAGCGGGAATAGTTTTGGTAAACAGTAACCCTAAAGATGTAGTGAACCTCATTTTATTTGGCAAAGCCACTTACCGGAAAATGATACAGAATTTAATTTGGGCAACAGGTTACAATGTAATTGCCTTGCCATTAGCAGCAGGGGTTTTATATAATCAGGGTATTTTATTAAGCCCTGCCGCTGGTGCTGCATTAATGACGGTGAGCACTGTTGTTGTAGCTATTAACGCAAGCATGTTGAAAGTAAAAAGATAATTTATTCTATTAACGCAGTACAAATAAAAATCAATTTATAAGAACCAGTAAGCATGTTTAAAGGGTTACAAACATATCTGTTCAGGAAGAAACAAATTCTTTGCCCTGTTATTTTTTACGGGTATGGAACTGTTATTCTGTTGGAAGTTGTGGCCATAGTTTTTGTTTTTGCAATCTGGTGGCTTAACCATAATCCATCATTGGAGGGTATGTGGAAAGATTTTCATGGAAGCAATGATATAATAGGAACATTTTGCGAAAGGCTGGAATTGGACAAACCAGTAAGACAACCTGTTAATACATTCAGCAGCATATTTTATTTAATGGCAGCAATCATTATTTTAAAAAAAGCATGGCAGGAAAAGAAGAACAACCGCAATTACAGGTTTAATAAAACATACTTTGTACCGGAAGTATTTTTTGGATTTGTCCTTCTGTATGTTTTTTGTGCCAGTTCCTTTTATCATGCTTCGTTGATAAAACCCGCCCTTAAACTTGACTACTCAGCCGTATATTTTTTTTCGCTTTTTCCGGCAATGTATTTTTCCTGGCGGCGTTCGCTTATCAGCAAAGGCAAGCAGTTACGCATTTCAAATAAAGCGTTAACAATCTTATTTTATTTGATTTATATCATCATAGCACTTTTACTCTCCTTTTATACATCTAAGGGTAAGGAGCATATTGTAATTTTTATAAACATTTTAATATTTTTTTCATTTTCAGCAGCAACAGCATTTACTAAACCCAAAAAAAATAATGTGAACTACCTGCTTTTAAGTATGGTTTGCATTGTTGTTGCCCTTGTTTGGTTTGAGTTAGACAAATACAGGATTCTGTGCAATCCTGACAGCTATTTTCAACCACATAGTTTTTGGAATTTATTTATTGCATTGTCAGGATTTTATTTTTATGTGTATATGCGGAACGAAGGCATGAAGCCGGAAACTCCAATTATAATGCACTCAGTATAAAAACAAAACTATAAACACAGCAGAAGGAGAATTTAATACAGTTTGAAACTAATTTATCATGGACATAAGCACTGAACTTACTTTACTGCCCCGTTTGCTGATTGCCACCGTACTGGGCGGAATCATCGGGTATGAACGGGAAATACATGGAAGGGCAGCAGGTATCAGAACATACGCCGCTGTTTCTTTGGGCGCAGCCATGTTTACTATAATTAATGCACATGTACCTAACCTATCTGACCATACAAGAATTGTTTCAAACATTGTTACCGGAATAGGCTTTTTAGGCGCTGGTATTATTTTCCGGGATGCTGGAAATGGATTGATAACCGGGCTTACTACTGCCGCTACCCTATGGGCTACCGCTGCTGTTGGTGTTGCAGGTGGTTTTGGTATGTACGTTATCAGCATATTCAGCACTGTAATTCTTTTTCTATTATTATACCTGAATAACGCTCCTTTTATTAAACGGCTAAAAAATAAGAATAAACCGTTTAAATAGCTTGTGGCACTTATAATAGCGAATATAATCGCAATTGACAAACAGAATTTATTAACGAGAATATTTTGTAAACATCTTAAAGAAAATATTATGAACCAGAAAATTATTATCCCACTAATGTTGCTGTTATTTACAGCGGCAGGGTGCAGTACTGCTTATAATCTTACTTATGCAGACTACGATAAAAGTATTGAATTCGCTAAGTATAAAACATTCTCGTGGATTCCACACCAGGATAATGACAATACGCCTTACCACAATCAGATTATTTTTAATAATGCCATCAATTATTTTTCGCATGAACTGGCAGCAAGAGGTATGACACTTGATAACGACAACCCTGATTTATTATTTGAACTAAAAGTAACGGAAAGTAAAAAAAGCAGAACTGAACAGGTTCGCTCAACAGTTCCAACCTATAACTATAATAATTCTTTCCAATACCGGGCTATTTCACCTCATAATCCTTATTACAATGTTAACCCAAGGGCATATTACTATAACAGGCCATTGAATTATAACTACAATAGTTATACTTACGGATATACAACCAAAACAGTGGAGTACACCCGGGGCGGTATAACATTGAATGTAATAGACAGGAAACAAAATAGATTTATTTATACGGCCACTGTAGAAGCGGACTTATATGACCCTGCTACTTTGCAAAATGAACTGCATCCGGCGGTACATACACTTTTAGAAGATTACCCGGTAAAACCTCCTTCTAAAAAAAGAAAATAGAAGAAAGTAATAACAATCATTTACTAAAATAAATACAAGGGGGCGGCTGGAAAAATTCAAATCGGTTCAGAAAAAATAACAGAACAAATAATTAAACTATGCTCAATAAAATAATTCAATTTTCATTACGTAACCGTTTGTTTGTAGTTGCCTTTGCAGCTCTGTTGATGGTGTACGGTGTAATTACACTTATCAATTTACCGGTAGATGTATTGCCCGATTTAAACCGGCCCAGGGTAACCATATTTTTAGAAGCCAATGGTATGGCACCTGAAGAAATCGAAGCACAGGTAACACTGCCCGTTGAAACTTCTTTAAATGGCGCTCCCGGTGTAGAGGTAGTACGTTCTGTTGCCAGTCCGGGGCTGGGGCTTGTGTTTGTTGAATTTGACTGGAGTACAGATGTGTACCGTGCCCGTCAGTTAACTGCCGAAAAATTGCAAACAGTTCAATTACCCAATAAAATTGTTCCGGTAATGGGGCCCATTAGCTCTGTGATGGGGCAGTTTATGA
>CAZRDD010000542.1:0-3771 GCA_964598675.1 uncultured Parafilimonas sp. | reverse complement strand
CAACCATTTTAAAGGGTATGGCGAAAATTGCTGGGGCCTTACCGCCGGTGATACGTTTGATGGCTACAATGCCTACAGCCCCGATAATGATGGTGGCACCATAACCCCTACGGCTGCTCTTTCCGCCTTTGCATATACGCCCGAATACTCCATGAAGGCATTAAAACATTTTTATTACGACCTGGGCGATAAAATATGGAGCGAATACGGCTTTGTAGATGCGTTTAACGAAAGCAAAAACTGGTATGCAAAATCGCACCTGGCCATAGACCAGGGGCCTGAAATTGTAATGATTGAAAATTATCGCACCGGCCTGTTATGGAAGTTATTTATGAGTGTACCCGAAATACAAGGCGGCCTTAAAAAGCTTGGATTTGAAAGTGGTTATTTAAAATAGCACACAGGTGCTTATTGGCAGCGGGTACAGAGTACGTTTTATACAGTTTATGAAATTTATAACGTAGCAATAAATTCCGCGGCTTATTTAACCGTATACATTTATTGTATGAAACGCTTTATACCCCTGGCTGCTGCTTTGCTGATAGCTGGTAACTGCTTTTCGCAGGCGGAAAGCAAAAAAACAGACAGCGCTATGCTTGTGCGCCCATTTGTTTACCGCACGGCATATATCTACTATAACCCTAACAGGCCTTCTTCGGTATACATGAGTTTTTTGTTTGAAGATGAGGCAAAAGTGCTGCCGCGCCTGTATACAGATAAAGATTTTGCTGGCATGCACAAATATTTAGACAGTGTTGTGCAGAAATCGGGCGATTTTTGGAATTACTGGCGTTACGAAACTGCACCGCACATATTTTGCGTACAAAGCTTACTGGCCATACAAACAAACCAATTTAACGCAGCTCAGTTACGCGATACCGGGTTTTGCAGGCAATTGGCTGATTACGCACGTATTATGCGGCAAATGAACCGGCGCGGTTATTCCTCATATTTATTTACCAATGGCGTTTACGGGGGCAATGGCCTTACCGACCACTTTATAACTTTTACCCGCAACTGGGCTAAAGACCTTTTAGCAAACCGCCAGCTTAGCACGGAGGAAGCTTTTTTGTGCAAAGTTTTTTCCGGCGAAATAACACACCCGGTAAACACCATACTTGCCGATAAAAAAACATACAGCCTGTTAAACAACAAAGTAGAAAACAGTTTTAAATTCGACAGACGCACCGGCTTCTTCTACAACTTTCTTGTATCGGCGGGGGCATGGGTACCCTCCGGTAACCTGGCGGGGTTAGGCAACCATGCCAGTATTGGGTACAATCTTTTTGGCCTTAGAGACCGTTGGAATGAATACGACCTGTATTTTGCCTCGCGCTTTATAAGGGCCCCAAAGGCTTTTACATTTGTAAATAATGATACGGTGTACACCGGCCGCAGTTTTTACAGCGGCTACTATGGTTTAGATTACACCCGTTATATTATCAGCACACCGCATTTTGAAGCAGGCATTATTGGCGGCATAGGCGTGGAGGATGTGCAACTAAAAAGTTTTGGTGGCAAAAAAACAGCCGATATAACATCGTTCAGCCTTAGTACAGGCGTAAGGGTTAATTATTTCTGCACAAAATTTATGTATGTTGGCGCAAGTTGCAAGCAAAGCTGGCTTAGCTATAAAAACGATGGCGGAACCAATTTAAATGGCAACGGTTTAAGTGCCGATGTATATTTTGGCATAAATATACTGGCAGCCAATAAGGGAAAAAAATAGTACTTCATCAGAAAAGGGTATATCTATACATTGCTATTTTAAACTCACCTGTAAAAACTTTAGTTTTATACGGTAAATCAAATAAATATGAAATTTGCCGTGTGTTTGCTCGCCCTTTGTTTTACCTTAACTGCCTGTCATTCATTCGCCCAGCCGCCTTTTTGGGAGGATATTCAAAACTTTAAAAAGCAGGATAGCATAAATCCGCCCCAACAGCATGCCATCTTATTTGTGGGTAGTTCTTCCTTTACAAAGTGGGTGGATGTGCAAAGCTATTTTCCGTCACATGTAATTATCAACCGGGGCTTCGGCGGCTCTACACTGGTGGATGTAATACGTTATGCCAACGATGTAATTATACCCTACCACCCCAAACAGGTGGTTATTTACTGCGGTGAGAATGATATAGCCTACTCCGATACTGTTACCGCCCCCATAGTGCTGGCCCGTTTTAAAACACTGTTTAATATTATAAGGGGTAACATGCCTGGTGAAAATATTGTGTTTGTATCCATAAAACCCAGCCCCAGCCGCGCTAAGTACTTACCCATTGTGCAGGAGGCCAACCGCCTGATAAAGCAGTTTTTGGCAGGGCAGAAAAACACTTCGTTTGCAGATGTGTTTCAACCCATGCTGGGCAAGGACGGCCACCCCATGCCCGACATTTTTCTGGAAGACAACCTGCACATGAAGCCTGCAGGCTACGCTATTTGGCAAAAAGTAATTGAGCCCCTGCTGGTTAAGTAAAAGATGGATGAGTAAAATCAGCCATAAATCCAACACTGGTTTTATTACCTTGCATTGCTTTACACAACCAAACAGTTAAAAGATTAATTTCTTCAAAACAATCGCCGCATGAAAAAAGTATTCCTCCCCGTAATGTTATTAATGGCAGGTATGTATGCCAGCGCACAGGATGCAAAGATGAATGCCTTTGTAAACAACCTGATGGCCAAAATGACACTGGAAGAAAAAATAGGCCAGTTAAACCTTGTAACCCCCGGCGGTGCTGTAACCGGCAGCGTGGTGAGCAAGGATGTTGACGATAAAATACGTAAAGGCGCTGTGGGTGGGTTGTTCGGTATTACCGGCCCCGAAAAGGTGCGCAAGGCGCAGGAAATTGCTGTAAACAGCTCCCGCCTGCATATACCCCTTATTTTTGGCCTCGATGTTATACACGGCCACCGCACCATTTTCCCTATTCCGCTGGGCTTATCGTGCAGTTGGGATACAGCACTTATTGAAAAAAGTGCTGGCATTGCTGCTGGTGAAGCTACGGCCGACGGGCTAAACTGGGCCTTCTCCCCAATGGTGGATATTGCCCGCGACCCCCGCTGGGGCAGAATTGCCGAGGGCAGCGGCGAAGACCCTTTTTTGGGCGCGCAAATAGCCAAAGCAATGGTACATGGCTACCAGGGACACGATTACACCAGCGCACATACACTGATTGCCTGCGTTAAACATTTTGCGTTGTATGGTGCAGCAGAGGCAGGCCGTGATTACAACACGGTGGATATGAGCAAAATAAAAATGTACGAATATTACCTGCCACCCTACAAAGCAGCTGTTGATGCTGGTGTAGGCAGCGTAATGAGCAGCTTTAACGAGATTGATGCAGTGCCAGCTACAGCCAACAAATGGCTGCTGACCGACCTGCTGCGTAAGGAGTGGGGCTTTAAGGGCCTGGTGGTATCCGACTACACTGCCGTTAACGAAATGATTAACCACGGTATAGGCGATTTGCAAACGGTATCTGCAAAAGCATTGAGTGCCGGGCTGGATATGGATATGGTGGGCGAGGGCTTTTTAACCACGCTTAAAAAATCGCTGGCAGAAGGCAAGGTTACACAAAAGCAAGTTGACGATGCCTGCCGCCGTATACTGGAAGCAAAATATGAGTTAGGGTTGTTTACAGACCCATACCGCTTTATGGATGAATCAAGGCCCGGTAAAGAAATTTTAACAGCTGATACCAGGTCCGCTGCACGCAACATTGCTGCACACAGCTTTGTATTGCTTAAAAATGATAAACAAACACTGCC
>CAZRDD010000541.1:0-3773 GCA_964598675.1 uncultured Parafilimonas sp. | reverse complement strand
CATCATTAAATGCTGCGCTTGCAGGTAAAACGGCCGATATTAATTACACCGACTTTTTGCCGAGCCTGCAAAGCAAATACTCTTTCACAGAAAGAAGGGATATACGTTTTTCCTATTTCAGGTCAATTTACCGTCCCGCCTTTGCCGACCTTATTCCCTTTCCTGACAAAAGCGGGTCGAACGATAGTTACCTTACGCAAGGCAACCCTTATATACAGCACACCACTATTGATAACATTGACCTGCGTTACGAAATATTTCCCAAAGGGCTTGACCAATACATGATTGGCACTTTTTATAAAATCATCACCAACCCTATTGAATATGCATTTACGCAAGGTATTAATGCCGGTGCCACACCGTTACTTGCCCCTCATAACTTTGGCACCGCCAATAACTTTGGCATTGAGGTAGTATTCAGGAAATTCTTTGGCGACTTTGGCGTATCCGGCAATTACACCTTCACCAATTCGGTTATTAATGCAAGCAAACAGTATGTTTATCTAACACCTAATGGCAACACCAATTTTACCGTTGTTGCCGATAAAAGGCCGCTGCAGGGGCAAAGCAAGCATATTGGCAATTTTTCATTCCTGTACAAAAGCGTAAAACATAAAATTGATGCACAGCTGGCCCTTGTTTACACCGGGGAAAGGATTAATACATTATCGCAGTACAAGGGCTTTGATAACTGGGAGAAGCCAACCCTTAACATGGACTTTTCGGCACAAAAGGAGTTTGGCAAACATTACATTGTTTATGTAAAGGCCAATAACCTGCTTAATACCCCATTTCAACTGGTATTGAAGCAGCACAACAATGCTTACAAAACAACTACCCAATTGCCATTTCAGGAAAGTACAGATTACATGACGGTGCAATACGATAAATTCTACGCTTCCTACTCATTAGGTTTCCGATTTAAATTTTAAACATAAACGCTAAACAAAACATGAAACAGTTAAAACTTGCAGGTATAGGCTTTATGCTGGCCCTTGCATTAGCTTCTTGCTCAAAAAACGGAACAAGTGTATCGCAGGCCCAAATACAGGTAGGGCAGGCTGTAAGCAACACTTCCCCACTTTCAGGCGCTATTAAAGGCACCATGAAAACAGGGCTTACCTACACCATTAACGGCGATGTTACCATTAACGCAGGCGATACACTGCTTGTACAAAAAGGTGTAACAATTAACGTAAACAATGGCTCTAACTTTTTTGTAAACGGCACCATGGTTAGCCTTGGCACAAAAGATGCGCCTGTTACAATAACAGACCCCCGCAGAACAAAAACCACCGGTTCATCAACTGCATCATCCGACAGTGCTTATGCTGGTGGCTGGGGTGGTATATGGGCCAGCCCAACCTGCCCGCTGCTGGTACTTAAATGGACTCACCTTGATTTTCCTGGTGCTGGCCTTCAAACAACACCTTTTGCCGCCCCTTCAGTGGGCGACCAGTATGCCGTTTATTTTGGTAACTACAGCGGCGTTTTTGTAATGGAAGACTCATGGATTTACGGCACACCAGATGATGCAATCCGTTTTTATGGCGGCAACATTGCTATGGTGCGCAACACCCTTGAAAAATGTGGCGGCACCGGCGGCGATGGCTTTAACGCCAAAGGCGGTACCCAGGGCATAATGGCTTACAACCTTATTATTGGCGGCGCCACCAACGGCACAAAATCGGCCAACGACAAAAGCACCGGCAGGCAGTGTATGATTGCCATGTATAACAACACCTACGTTAACGATGGTCACCGCAATACAGGTACCTTTGGTGCGAGAAGCGGCTCAATTGAAGTTGAAAACAACTCACGCGCACTTGCTTACAATAACATTATTGTTGACTGTAAATTTGGTGTAAGGATAGCGGGCGGTAATACTGTAACTGCAAAAGTTTACCTGGCTGATACTACTGCAGGCTCCAGCAGCGACTTTATTCAACAAACAGCGTATGGCCACAACCTGTACTATGCTGATGCCGCTGCACTGGCTAACCAGTTTGTACCTACCAATGTAGCGCAGGCTGTTGTTACACACCCACAGGCTACTGATATTCCAAACCTTGCTGCCTTCTTAGGCGCTTCTTATGCATTTGGCAAACAGTACGATGGCAGCTCACTGGTAGGCCAGAATAACCCAATGTTTGTTAACTACACTTTACCAAACTTAAACTACCAAACACAGTGTTCTGTTGATGGCTTCGACTTTCATTTACAAAGCAGTTCACCGGCTATAGGTAAAGGTTACCAGGGTTTCTCCGTTAACACCAATGTACCTGTTGATGCTAACTTTGGCTTAACTGCCGCAGTTGCCCCAGGTAAAGACCTTGGTGCCTACCAGGCCGATGGTTCTGGCAACCAACACTAATACCACACTCCCATTTTCTTAAGTAAACGTAACCCCTGCTGCTCCTTTTACAAAGGCGGCAGGGGTTAATTATATCAACAGGTATTGTATGCGCATTTATTATTCAGCAGCCCGTATTGCTTTAGTGTTGTTTATAACTGCACACTTGAGCGCCTGCAAAAAAAGTACAGCCACACAAAATACAGCACCCGCTGCCGCAATTGTAACAGGCCTTAAAAGCACATTTCCGGCTGTGTTAAAGGAGTCCTCGGGGTTATGCTATACCGATGGCAACTTATGGAGTTTTGGCGACAGCGGCAACCTTAACGCTATTTACAAAATTGATACGGCTACCGGGGCTATTTTACAAATTGTTATTATGGCCAACCAGCCTAACGTTGATTATGAAGCTATTACGGCAGACTCGCTATATATTTATGTGGGCGATACCGGCAACAACTATGGCGATAGAAAAGACCTGAAAGTATTACGCATTAAAAAATCAGATCTTGCTTCCAATGATTTTCAGTTGACTGTGCAGGCTGATGCCATCAACCTCTCCTATGCAGACCAAACAGATTTCACCTCTAACAGTAATACCAATTTTGATTGCGAAGCCATAACCTCCATTGGTAATTACCTGTACCTCTTCTCCAAAAACCGGGGCGATTTGCAAACCCGTTGCTACAAATTGCCAAAGGATACAGGCACTTATAATTTAACACCCATTTCCACCTTTAACAGTAATGGAAAAATTACCGATGCCACTTATAACCCAGCCACAAAAGAACTTGCTTTATTAGGGTATATGAACAAAGAGAAGGCATCTTTTATATGGTTTTTTAACAGCTATACCAATGATGATTTTTTTAGCGGCACTGCAAAAAGATATACCATTGGCGATGTTAATAAAGACTGGCAAACGGAGGGGCTGGCTTATATTACCAGCAGCAGGTTAATGCTCAGTTGCGAAACAAGCGCATCGCATCCTGCCTCGCTATATTATGTACAAAAACAATAGATTTTTTACCATAATTATCCGTCGTCAAAAAATCAGCAACCTTCTGTTAGTAATATCTACCGTAAAAACCCATCCACAATATAAAACAGGTATGCACCAGCACCTGCCAACATAATAAATACATGAAAAAAATAATATACTGCATTGCCCTGTTGGTTGCTTTTACAACACTTCTGCATGCACAGGCTAAAGATACCAGCCATATTATACAGGTAATATTTACGTCTGATGCGCACTATGGCATTACCCGTAAAACATTCAGGGGCCAAACCGATGTTAGCGGGCATACCGTAAACGCAGCTATGATAAAACAAATAAATACACTACCCCTTACTATGTTGCCCGATGACGGAGGTGTTAATGCAGGTAAACCTGCAGGCAATATTGATTATGTTGTGG
>CAZRDD010000540.1:0-3780 GCA_964598675.1 uncultured Parafilimonas sp. | reverse complement strand
CGAAGCTGTGGATGGTGCCTATAATTTCCAGCGGCTGTTTTTCATCGGCCACCGGCGTATCAAGCAACGAAGCTTCGTAGGCAGACAGTTGCCCCTTGTTATCCCTGGGCGATGCATTCCACGTAGTAGGCACCACCAACTGGTAGTTGGCTATTTTTTTATCTTCAATATTAATCCAGTGGGCCAGCGCACCGCGCGGCGCCTCGGTATGGCCCACGCCCATAGCAGTTTTAGGCCATGTGTTGGGGTCAAACCGGGTCATATCAGCCATGCGGCTATCGCCATTGTTAATGTTGGCAATAAGCTGGTTGTAAAAATCAAGGCCCCATTGTGCCACCAGCGTGCTTTCAAGCCCGCGTGCAGCGGTACGCCCCAACGTGCTGAACAGTGCAGCAACGGGTACATTAAGGTCTTTCAATGCTTTATCCACCACCGCTTTAAAGTCCTCGCGGCCACGGCCATAGCCCACTAAAAGGCGGGCCAGCGGGCCCACTTCCATAGCATGCCCTTTCCAGCGCGGGGTTTTAAGGTAGCTGTATTTTTGGGTGGTGTCTAAATGTTCAAAAGGGGGTTTAGGGCCGGTATAATTAACCTTGCTCTCGCCTTTCCAGGGGTGTAACCCTGTATTGTTGCCTTCTTTGTAATCGTACCAGCTATGGGTAACAAATTCCTGTACCTCATCATCTTTTCTAACATCTACATCAAACACTTTGGTAATATCCTTGTTTAAAATAGCCCCGCCGGGGAATTTGTAGGAGGAAGTATCGCGGTAGCCATTGGTGGGCAGGTCGCCATACACCAAAAAGTTGCCCAGCCCGCCGCCAATAGCGCCCCAGTCTTTGTAAAAGGAGGCAATGGCCATCAGGTCGGGTATATACACCTGTTCAACAAACTCCTTGCCCTGCTGCAGCAACTGGCCCACATACGCCAGGCGTTCGGCGTTTATGCCGCTAACATCGTCAATACTTATAGCGCAGGCCATGCCGCCCACCAGGTAATTGGGGTGCGGGTTTTTGCCGCCAAAAATGGCATGTATCTTCACTATTTCCTTCTGCCATTCCAGGGCTTCAAGGTAGTGGGCCAGGCCAATAAGGTTAACTTCGGCAGGCAGTTTGTAGGCCGGGTGGCCCCAGTAGCCGTTGGCAAAAATGCCCAGTTGGCCGCTTTCTGCAAACTTTTTTATACGGGTTTGTATATCGCTGAAATAGCCGGGCGAACTCTTAGGCCATTTGGAAATGCTCTGCGCCAGCTCCGATGTTTTTTTTGGGTCGGCTTTAAGGGCATTTACCACATCTACCCAATCCATCGCGTGCAGGTGGTAAAAATGCACTACGTGGTCGTGCAGGTGCTGTGCGCAAAACATAATGTTCCTCACCATTTCGGCATTGGGCGGTACTACAATATCCAGCGCATCTTCCACGCACCGCACCGAGGTAAGGGAGTGTATGGAGGTGCAAACCCCGCAAACCCTGCCAACAAAGGCCCAGGCATCTTTAGGGTCGCGGCCCCGTAAAATTTCTTCCAGCAGGCGTACCATGGTGCCGCTGCTGTAGGCATCGGTAATTTTGCGCTTATCAATATCCACTTCTATACGCAGGTGGCCCTCAATTCTTGTTATGGGGTCAACCACTATTCGCTTACTCATAGCATCAATCGTTTTTGGTAAAAATTATGATTCCAGTTCGTGTTCGCTTTGTTTGCCTTCTTTCTCCAGCTCAAAAATCAGGTTGTGCTTGCGTACATTGGTGGCAACAGCGTGTGCAGCCAGGGCAACACCGGTGGCGGCCAGGGCCACTTTGCCAAGCGTATCGGCATTGGCTTCAATGCCAAAACCCGCAAAAGCAGAGGCTCGCTCGTATAATCTTCCATTGTCCCAAAAATTTTCTTCACTGCAGCCAATGCAGGGGTGGCCAGATTGTATGGGGTAGCTTGTACCATTGTTCCACTTCATTACACCACAGGCGTTGTAGGTAGATGGGCCTTTGCAGCCAACCTTGTACAGGCAGTAGCCTTTTTTGGCATTTTCATCGTCAAAGGTTTCAACAAATAAGCCGGCATCGTAAAACGGCCTGCGGTAGCAGCTATCGTGTACGCGCTTGCTGTAAAAGGCTTTGGGCCTGCCCAGCCTGTCTAATTCAGGTATGCGGCCAAAAGTTACCAGGTGTACAATAACCCCTGCCATTACCTCGCCAATGGGCGGGCAGCCAGGCACCTTAATAATGGGTTTGCCTTTTATAAGTTTATGTATAGGGGTAGCATTGGTAGGGTTTGGCTTGGCCGATTGTACGCAGCCATTGCTGGCGCAACTGCCCCAGGCAATAATGGCTTTAGCGCCTTCGGCAGCCTCCTCCAGTATTTGCATAGATGTTTTACCGCCAATCATACAGTACACGCCATCTGCGCCGGTGGGTACGCTGCCCTCTACGCACAGTATGTACTCTCCTTTGTATTTGGTCATCGTACTCTTCATGGCTTCCTCGGCCTGGAAGCCGGACGCTGCCATAAGGGTTTCGGTATAATCAAGCGAAATTTTATCTAACAGAATATCTGCCACAATGGGGTGCGATGACCTGATAAAACTCTCGCTGCAACAGGTGCATTCCTGAAAATGCAGCCAAATAACCGGTATGCGCGATTTTGTTTCAAGTGCTTTTGCAACCTGGCCGATGGCTGATTTTTCCAGCCCCAGAAAGGCCGTCATCATTGCAACAAAGCTTACAAATTCCCTGCGTGTGTAGCCTTTTCTTTCAACTTCCTCGTAATAGGTAGGTTGCTTAGCGGCTGAAGCATCGTTAAACATGCGGAGTGGTTTTTAACGTAAAGGAGTATCTGAATTGACGTGTAAAACTATTTTTTACCATCAGCCCTTTTCTATGATTTTTATTACGCCGTAATATGACTTTGGTCATAAACCTGCACTAAGGCTGTTGGTACTTTTAGCCTTCTTTTATTAAAACCAGCAGTATGAAAAAGATTGTTGCAGCTATATGCCTGCTTATTGTTTGTATACCTGTGTTTGCATTCGCCCACCCCGGCCATGGGTCAACCGGCGGGTTTACTATTATACATTATATAGTGGAACCGGTACATGCTTTTTATACGGCTGGCATTATTGTATCCTGCGTGGTGTACTTCCGCTTTTTGGCCAGAACGCGCCGGGAAGAACAAAGCTTATAAACCATGCACGAGCTATCAATTGTAATGGGCATTATTGATATTGCCCGCGATTATGCGGCAAGGGCGGGGGCTGAAAGTATTGATGAAATTGAAATGGACATAGGCTGCCTTACCACCGTTGATATGGATGCTTTTGAATTTGCCTGGCGGCAGGGCGTTAAGCAAACCATATTACAGGGGGCAGCTAAAAAAATTAACCGCATACCTGGCAAAGCTACCTGCATGGAGTGTGATACGGTTTTTGAGGCAGTGCATGTGTTTGATGCCTGCCCTGTTTGCGGGGGCCACCTGGTGAATATTACAGAAGGAAAAGAACTAAGGGTGCGGTGCCTTACCGTTGCCTGATATTGAATTGACTATATTTTAAAACCTAACGGTATGTGTGCAACCTGCGGATGCGATGCTAATGGAAACATCACTTTTTCTGAACCCGGGCATCATCATGACCATAACCATGGCCACGATCATGCGCATACGCATGAGCACCAAAAAACAGTGATTGATGTAGAGAAGGATATTCTGCATGAAAATAATTTACTGGCCGAAAGAAACCGGGGTTATTTTGATGCTAAAAATATACTGGCGTTAAACCTGGTGAGTTCG
>CAZRDD010000539.1:0-3780 GCA_964598675.1 uncultured Parafilimonas sp. | reverse complement strand
GAGGGTTTGTGCGTAACTGAAAGCGGTTGCTTAAGCGCAGTGTACCCAACAGGCCCAAGGCAATGCCGCCACTGTTGCCTGGCTCAACGGCCAGTACACTATCGTTCTGTAAAAAATGAATATCCTTGGTTGGGTGAAGCGATGAGCCATTATAGGAAAAAGATAACCCGAAATAGTATGGCAGGTTATCATGGTCGGGCCGGTTAAGTTCCGTACGCTGGGCGCTGGCCCCTAAATAATAAAGCAGTAAAACAGGTAACGCAACTATTTGTTTCCGCAGTAAATGCAGCATATTCCTAAACTAAGTGGTTTAAAATACGTTTGGGTGTACCCTGTTGCCGTCATAATACCCGTAAACTGTTCCCGTTCAGGAAAAGCTTGTACAGAATCACTCAGGTATTGGTACGCATCTTTGTTTTTGGAGAACAGCTTACCCACACTGGGTGTTAACGTGTTCATATACCAAATACTAAGTGTTTTAAAAATGCCCCTTTTCGGCCTCGAAAACTCCAGCACCACCAGTTTGCCACCGGGTTTAAGTACCCGGTACATTTCCGCCAGCCCTTTTTCAAGATTTTGAAAGTTACGCACCCCAAAGGCAACAGTTATTGCATCAAACGTATTGTCAGCAAAATTTATTGTTTCGCTGTCGCCGGTTTGCAGCTCAATGTGTTGCTGAAGGCCGAGTTTTTCAATTTTAGTATGCCCCAATTGCAGCATTCCTGCCGAAATATCTATGCCGGTAATTTTGGCTGGTTTCAGCATTTTATAGGTCATTATAGCTACGTCGGCGGTACCTGTGGCTACATCCAGTACCTGCTGTGGCTTAAGGGCTTTTAGTTGGTTGATGGCCTTTTTACGCCACCAAACATCAATGCCAAAACTTAAAAAACGGTTGAGGAAATCGTACTTAAATGCAATACTGTCAAACATTTGTGCAACCTGTTTTTTTTTCTCCAGGTTGCTGCCGCTGTAAGGCACTACTTCATCGTGCGCAAATTTTGCCATAAGGCTGCAAAGATAGTAAAACTACCAAAGCCACATGTGTGGTTGGCTAACCGGTAAAGCTGCATGAACGGGCATAATTTTTATGCCATAAAATTCAACTTGGCCATAACAGCCATTTTTAACGTACCAAAGCAGCTTGGGTATCACCGGTTTTAATGGTTTGTGGCTGTCTTTGCCTGGACAGGATAGTTGAAAAACGTTGTTTTACTGTGGGAGAGAGGCTTGACTTGCAAAAAATACCCAATTTGTGGTATTTTTTGGTAAAGTAATTACATACACATTTGCTGTTGGATAAAACGTGTTAAACGCACTTTTCATCTATTTCAAAGGGGGATAAAGGGCCTGCGGTTTCCCGCGGGCCCTTCAAATTTTAAAACGAAGTGGCTAAATAATTTTTTTGATGTAAATGTTACTTAAGCTTCCTTTATTTAGATGTATTGCTGGCTTAAAATACCCATTTTCAGGTATGTGCTGCCACTTGGCTTTTGACTATTTTTATATATCTATTAATATACCCCGGGATGATTATTGTTGTAACCCATAAAATAAATAACCCCTCCAGTTTTTGGGCTACTGCCAAAAAAAGCCTGCCAGAACTACCTTCGGAAGGTGTGCAGCGCATATTGCAGATACTGCCCAATAAGGGCACCGATGGTGCTACCTGCGTTTGGGAAGCCGATAATATTGAAACATTAGACCGCTACCTGCGCAGCAAGCTGCAAAACTGGAGCGAGGAGAGCTACTATGAGGTTGATACGCCTTACACAGTAGGCCTGCGCCTGTAAAAATACCCACTACGGTGTATATGCCGGTACCTTGTTAATACACACCTTTGCTTTAAGGTAAAAATTGTTATAAAAACGATTTGCCTTTTTCAAAGGGGGAAAGGGCCGGTGGTTTTCCGCATGGCCCTTCATTTTTTTGCGTTGTAATGCTCATGCATAAATGTGTTCCTGCTTCTCTCAAAATAAATGGCAGTTCTTAAAGATATTCTTCATGCAGGGCTAAACAACAATTGTACGGCCTTTTATTCTTCCCGGTTGATTGAATGTTTCGTAACAGGAAGGGGCCTGTAAAAAATTTAACCGTGTTGAGGGTAGTATGGCGTTAAATTCAGTATCTGATGCCTCGTTCATTACATAAAAATGGATATTACCATATTGGCATATATTAAAAAGCATATGCTGGTTTTCGTCTACGGCGTACACCTGCTGAACAATGCCGTTACACCTTACTAACCAAAACAGGTGCTGCATAAATGTGGCGATGTTGTTAGTGTTAACCATTAACCCGCCATTGAACTTGCTGCTTATTTTGTTGTTTTTAAGGTAGGCAAAAGCTTCTGCTACTGGTTTGTAATCAAACTCGTTTTGGCGAAATAGCCAAGGTGTTGTGATATCACCTAAAAAAATAAACTTTTCTACCTGCATCTTTTGCATCAACACCTGCAATGCTGCCGATAAATTTTTACTGTGTCCCCTGGCTGTTTTTGATTGCAGCGTTAGAACATATTGGCGGTGTACAGCCGGAAAGAAAGGTTTATTGCCCTGGTATTTGCTCCAGGGTAATAAAGGGTAGCGTTTAAGGCAGTTGGCGCGGTTTATTTTAAGCAGCATAGGGAAAGATATTAATTATGCAGCATTAAGGGTGTTAGCTAAATAGATTTTAAGGCAGTTTGATGACTTTCGGCTTTTGCAATTAATTCAACTATCAAATGTGTGGTTTTATCAAGCTCAAATGCTTTTTTGAAATTTAGAATGGCCTTAGCGTAATCTGAATTATCAAAGTAATAAATGCCTAAACTTCTGTAAGCATATGCATCGTTTGCATCAATATCAATAGCATTGTGTATATCATTCAATCCGCCTTGTGTCTGACCCAATTTTATTTTAACCAATCCCCTGTTGCTATAGGCGTATGCAAACAACGCATCCAGCGTAATAGCCTCGTCAAAAAGCGTTAACGCCTTGTTGAAGTTGCCTGTAGTAAGGTAATAATACCCCAAATTGCATAGACAAAGTATGTTTTGTGGTTCAAGTGCCAGTGCTGTTTCAAAGTCACTTTTAGCTTCTTCATACATACCTCTAATTGTTTTGAAAATGCCTATGTTACAGTGTTCTGATGCCGTTAGGTTGAATTTATGTGAAAAATTAGCACAAATTCTGAGTACCCCTTCATAATCGCCATGTGCCATATAAGCATTGAAGGCATTAAGAAAAATGGTTTTAAAGGTGATTTTTTTGGTGAGCAGAACCTCAAATATTTGAGATGCCGTTTTATAGTCGCCCCTGTTATAGCATTCATGCGCCCTTAATTGCATTGTACTATACTTTTTAAGCCTCGCCATGGCGCGTATTTTATAGCCATCGTTAAAAAGTATCGCTCCCTTTTTTGAGAGAAAGCTTTTATCTATAGGGAATGCCGATAAGGTGAAAAACGAAACTGCGAAAAAAAGAAAGGGAACAGTTATTGCTTTTAATTGCTGATGCTCACCCGAGGCGAGAAAAACTATTATTGCTGCTGAAGCAGCAAGCAGAGAGGCGAAAGGGCCCCCGGCTGTAATTAGTATTTGTTTATTGAGTGAAACACCTGATGCATTGTAAATACACGCCCCTCTCCCCCATAAAAGCGGGTTTCTTTTAAACCATATTTTTAACAAGCTAAGGTTTATTTTAAAGCTTTTGGTATCGTCGTCAAACGAGCCGATAAGTATTTTAGTGCTGTTCTTGGTAATAATTAAAGCCGGAATAGCATGGCCAAGTTCATGTATTA
>CAZRDD010000538.1:0-3783 GCA_964598675.1 uncultured Parafilimonas sp. | reverse complement strand
GTAAAAAAGATTGCCCGCAAAACAGGCGAGAGTTTTTTTAGCCTTCAGGCATCGGTTCAATCGTATAAACAGGCATTAACCGCGTTACAGTGAAACTGATTATTTTTACAAAATACAGCAGGTTGGGGGCCAGCAGCAGGTTGCGCTCTTTTCAGTATGTTCCGTTTTACGAAACCGCTGGTATTTCTTGCACCGTAGCGCCGCTTTTTAACGATGGCTACCTGCAAAGATTTTATGCAAAAAAAAGTACAGGTAAGGTTAATCTTCTTTTGTGTTACTTCAAACGCTTTTTATTGCTTTTTACTGTTGGCAGGTACGATGCGGTTGTTATTGAAAAAGAGCTTTTTCCGTACATGCCAGCCATCGCAGAAAAGCTGCTAAGGTTATTACGTGTAAGGTATATTGCAGATTATGATGATGCTATTTTTCATAATTACGATATTCATCCTAACAGGCTAATAACCTTTTTTTTAAAAAATAAAATAGCAGGGGTAATGCGCAATGCTGCAACAGTGGTTGCTGGTAATGAATATTTAAGCGGATATGCAAAAAAAGCCGGGGCTAACATTACCTGCATTATTCCTACAGTTATAAATACGGATGTTTACAAAGTAAACAGGCAACCGGTAAAGGAGTATGTTGTAATTGGGTGGATAGGTTCGCCAACCACGGTTAAGTACCTTGAACTGCTTTTGCCGGTATTGAATGTATTGAACGATAAGCATGCTGTGCAACTTTGGATAGTTGGTGGCAAAAGAGGCATTGGTTCTAAAAATGAGGTGGTAAAAGACTGGAGTGAAACCGGGGAAGTTGGTTTAATTCAACAATTTGATATTGGTATTATGCCTTTGCAGGACAGCCCCTGGGAGCGCGGCAAATGTGGTTACAAACTTATACAGTACATGGGGTGTGGCCTGCCGGTGGTGGGCAGCCCTGTGGGGGTAAATAACAGTATTATACAACACGGTCGCAATGGTTTTAAAGCAAATACCCGGGAGGATTGGATTAACAGCCTGGAAGCATTAATTACCAATCCCGCACTAAGGGCAAAAATGGGGCAGGATGGCCGTATGATTGTTGAAGAACAATTTAATACCGCTGGGGCGGCTGCTAAATGGTTACAAATAATAAACGAAACGATTAACAGGCATGCTTGATTTTTTTTTCATAGTTATTATTATTGCGTTCCTTGTTATATCCAACGGGCGTATAGCCCTTGGTTTGCAGGATGGCCAACGCAGGCGGCAGGAGTTAAATGCCCTGCTTATAGTACACATGTTATTTGTATGCCTTTTTACTTTTTATATTTTAACATTTGGTGGCGATTCTACGGGTTATTGGAATTATACTTTTCAGCAATTGGGTGGCAAAAGCGGCAGCATGTTTGATTATTATGGGCTAAGTACAACTTTCCCGCTTTTTATTAACTATATACCCTCAAGGGTGCTTGGGTTATCGTATTTTACCGGTAATTTTTTATACGGTACGCTGGGTTTTTTGGGGTTACGTTTTGTGTATATATTGTTTTGCAAATCAATATTATACAATGCCAAAATAATGGGTGTAAAAATGCTGCCGGGTTTGTTTTTCTTGCCCAATATCCATTTTTGGAGCGCAGGTATAGGCAAAGATACCTTATGCTTTTTTGGTATCGCCTGGTTTTTATATGCTTTTCAAAACTATCGTAAAAACATATTGGCATTGGCTTTTTCGTTTGCCATTGTTTTTCATGTAAGGCCGCATATTGGTTTTTTATTGATCATCAGCACTGCACTTGCTTTACTCTTTACTAATAAAGTAAAAATTTTCTATAAAATTTTATTTGCTTCTTTCATAGCCTTAGGTTTTATGCTGGTGTACGATAAACTGCTGGCGTTTTTAAAAATTGAAGATGTAAGTGTTGAAAGTATTCAAAACATTGCTGATAAAAGGGTAGATGCACTTAATCATGCCTCAGTAGGCTCTGCTATTGACCTGGCTAGTTATTCCATACCTTACCGCTTCTTCACCTACCTGTACCGCCCCTTATTTTTTGATGCCCATAACATCGTATCACTGTTTAGCTCTGTCGAAAATTTTATTTACCTGGTAATAACCATTTTAGCAGTAAGCTTCTTTAAATTAAAATATTTAAGGCGTTTGCCATTATGGCTTATGGCAGGTACAATTTTGTTTTTTTTTACCACCATCATATTTGCAAACAGTTTAAGCAACCTGGGCATTATTATGCGTATGAAGAACATGACCATGTTGTATTTTATTTGTTTTAGTGCCTGGATATACAGCTTATCAAAATTCACCCATTACAAAAGAGCATTGGTGTTACGCCGCAAAAAAGCCAATAAAAGCGGCGGAGTTAATAATTTGTTAAAGAGCCGGTAGCTAAAAAGGGCTTTATTTTGTAACAGGTTTAACATTAGCGAAATATTAAAGCGGTCATGGTCAGGATTTTCCGTATAGTTACTAAGCCAATTTCTTTTGAGAAACTGCTTACCGGGCAAATGCACTTTATGCAGCAAAACGGTTGCAAGGTTACTATGGTGTGCAGCAACCTGGCCAAACTGGCAGCAGTAAGCAATGAGGAAGGGTGTGATTATTTTGCTATTTCTATGACGAGGCAAATTACTCCTTTAAAGGACTTAAAAGCATTGTACAAGCTATGGCGGGTATTGAAGAAGCACAAGCCTGATATTGTACATACGCATACACCTAAAGCCGGTTTGCTTGGCATGTGTGCCGCAAAGCTGGCTGGCATTAAAGTAAGGCTGCATACAGTAGCCGGGCTTCCGTTTATGGAAGCGCAAGGGTTTAAAAAACTCCTGCTTACCTATGTTGAAAAATTTACCTGCTTGTGCGCAACACGCATTTACCCTAACTCCTTTAAACTGGCTGATTACTTGGTTGTAAACAGCTTATGTAATAAAAGCAAGCTAAAAGTGCTTGGTAATGGCAGCAGTAATGGCATAGATACCCAATATTTTAAGCTTGACGAGTTTATTTACAACGAAAAGATAAGGCTTGGCGCAGCACTTAAAATTAACGAAGGAGATTTTGTGTACATTTTTATTGGCCGCATGGTGGCCGATAAAGGCATAAATGAGCTGGTGGAGGCATTTGAATTGATTTATGCCTACAATAAAAAAGTGAAACTGCTGCTTGTAGGCCCTTACGAAAACGAGCTTAACCCTTTATCGGCAAAAACAATGCAGGCTATTGAACGCAACGAAGCTATACTGCATGCCGGTTACAAAAAAGATGTAAGGCCATATCTTGCCCTGGCGCATGTTATGGTTTTTCCTTCGTACCGGGAGGGCTTTCCAAATGTACCTATGCAGGCAGGTTGTTTTAACCTGCCCTGTATAGCCACTAACATAAATGGTTGTAACGAAATTATTAAGGATGGTATAAACGGGTTGCTGGTACCTGCAAAAAACACCGATGCGCTTCGCGCAGCAATGGATAAAATGAGGTTTGATAAAATACTCCGCGAAAAATGTGCTAACAATGCAAGGGGCATTATCACTACTTCGTTTAGTAACAAAGTTATTTGGAACGAATTACTGGGGGAATATAAACTGCTGTCAGGTGAAAGGCATGCTGCAAAAGAAGTGTATGTATAGGTTAGTGTTTAAAAGAATGTTTGATGTTGTATGTTCAGTACTTTTTTTATTGGTGCTGAGCCCATTGTTTTTGTGTATATGTTTAGTACTTTTTTTAGTAAATAATGGAGATGTTTTTTTTAAGCAGCGCAGGCCCGGTAAACATGAACACCTGTTTACATTG
>CAZRDD010000537.1:0-3785 GCA_964598675.1 uncultured Parafilimonas sp. | reverse complement strand
CCAGGCAAACCATTTTGGTAAGCATGATAGGTTATGAAGAAAAGGAATTTACACCCGGTAAACAATCAGAAGTTACCATATCGCTGCTTTCCACCACCAACTCGCTTAACGATGTTGTGGTGGTGGGCTACGGCACGCAGCGGAAAAAAGACTTAACCGGCTCAGTTGCGGTGGTTAATGTGGATAATGCCAAGAAAACCCCATCGTACGACGTAGCTAAAATGCTGCAGGGCCAGGTGGCTGGCGTAAGTGTGCATGGCTCCGGCGAGCCGGGTGGTTATGTGCAGCTTAAAATACGCGGTATCAGCAATTTTGGCGACAACAGCCCGCTGTTTGTTATTGATGGTGTGCCCGTTGATGCACCTTACGATTTTTCGCCCGATGATATTGAGTCTATCTCCATATTAAAGGATGCTTCTGCCGGTGCTATATATGGGTCGCGCGCGGCTACCGGTGTGGTAATCATCACTACAAAAAAAGGCCGTTCAGGCGTGCCTAAAGTGACTTTTAGCAGCTATTACGGCGTGCAGAATGTGCCAAAAAAAATACCGGTTTTAGACAGGGCCGGGTACCAAAAAGTGGTTAATGCTGCCGATGTAAATGCAGGCCTTTCACTGGCGCCGGCAAACGACCCCAGCAGCCCCAATTATGTAGCAAACACCAATACCAACTGGCAAAACGCAGCGCTTAAAACCGGCAGTATACAGGACCATAACCTGGGCGTATCCGGCGGCACAGAGGCTTTAAGCTACAATGTATCATTAGGTTATTTTAATCAAACCGGTTACCAGGTTGGGCCCCAGGCATACAACAGGTACTCGCTTAACAGCAGCCTGCAGGGCAAAAAAGGCAAACTGAGTTTTGGCGTTAAAATGGGCTATGTATACTCCAAAAAGGGTAACTATTCCGGCACCAACAGCCACGCTGTTTTTGGGGGCACTGTAACCAGCATGCTTACCGCAATACCAACAGTGGGCATATACGACTCAAGCAACCTTGGTGGCTATGCCGGTACCGACCAAACCATACACCGCGCCATATCGGCTAACGTGGTGGGCCTTAACAAAATTGTGGAGGACTGGAGCGAGCGCAACCGCCTGCTGTTAAGCGGCTGGGTGGAGCTTGAAATTGTAAAGAACCTGAAATATAAGCTGAGTGCCAGTTTTGACCGCACCGACTGGAAAAACTACCACTACGAACCAAGCTTTAACATGGGCTTTTACTACATAAACACCCAGTACTCCTACGCACAAAGCCAGGGCCAGCCTAATACACAACAGGCTGAAAATACCCTTAGCTACAGTTTTAGAAAAAACAGGCACCAACTGGATTTGCTGGGTGGTTACACCTTTGAAAAAGGCGTTAATAACTGGATAGCGGGTACCTCCGCAGGGCCGGGCAGCCTTAATTTTCAAACATTTAGTAACGCTGCGGCAGCATATAACAATATTACCGAATACAGGGGCACTTATGTAACTACCGGCCTGCTGGGCAGGGTTAACTACAACTATAACAGCAGGTACCTTATTACTGCCAACTTCCGCAGGGATGGCTCATCAAAATTTGCGCCTGCCCAGCGTTTTGGTAACTATTCGGGCTTTGCCGGTGCATGGAATATTTACAACGAAAAATTTATTCACCTGCCTAAGTATGTAAGCAGCCTTAAATTACGCGGCGGCTATGGTACACTGGGCAGCCAGAAAAACCTTGGTTATTACGATTGGTCGTCTTACATCAACAGCTCTGCCAATTACAATTTTGCCAACGCACTTGCCGCAGGCGCTACAACGGTTTCCGTTACCGACCCCAACCTTAAATGGGAGAGTGCAACCACCAAAGATGTGGCCATTGATGCCGGTTTTTTACACGAAAAATTAACCGTAACAGTGGAGTATTTTGATAAAGTGGCTACAGATATTATCACATCTCTCCCGCTGCCTTTATCAGTGGGTTCTATACCAAATTCCATTACAACCAATGCGGCATCTGTTCAAAACAAAGGCATTGAAGTAACTGTTGGCTACAAAAAAACGGAAGGTAAATTTACGTACAACATCAACGCCAACTTCTCCACCCTTAAAAACACCGTGCTTAAATTAGGCGGCAGCAACAACCCCATTTATGGCGCTGGCAGCAAAACCGAAGTAGGGCACTCTGTAGGCGAGTTGTACGGCTACCAGACAGAAGGTATCTTTCAAACGGCTGCACAGGTGGCCAGCCATGCATTCCAGTCTGCCTCAACCGCGCCTGGCGATGTAATTTTTAAGGCACAAAATGGCAAGGATAATACGCCCGGTTATACCATTACCGATGGTAACGACAGGGTATACCTCGGCAATACCATACCTACTTATTATTTCGGATTTAACTTTAATGCGGGCTATCAAAATTTCGATTTCTCCGTCTTCTTCCAGGGCAGCGGTGGCAACAAAGTATTTAACGGTGTTTACCAGGCGCTGATGACCGGGCAATACGGCAACCAGCACGTGGATGAACTTAATTACTGGACAACAGCCAACACCAAAACAAATGTGCCAAGGCCCATTATTGGCGACCCTAACGGCAACAGCAGGTTCTCCGACAGGTTTGTGGAAGATGGCTCATACATTAAGCTGGCAAACGCCCAGTTGGGTTATTCGCTGCCGGAGTCTTCATTATTGCTGAAAAAACATATTCTTACCAGGCTGCGTTTTTACGTGGCGGGCGAAAACCTGCTTACACTTAGCAAGTACAAAGGCTACGACCCCGATTTTATCAGCGATGGCCTTTTCAGCCGCGGGTTCGATTATGGTTCTTTCCCCAATGCCAGAACATTTATGCTGGGGGTACAGTTAGGGTTTTAATTTTTCACCATTCAACAGTTACAGGTATGAAAATTCATAACATACAATACAGCCTCGCAATCTGCGCAATTATAGCGTTGTTCAGTTGCAACAAACAATTAAACCAGGTAAATCCCAACCAGCAAACCTCCTCATCGTACTGGAAAACCCAGGCCGACGCACTGGCTGGCGTAAATGCATGTTACCAAACTTTTTTGGAAGATGGCGGCTATATGCGTTTTACCCCCATATTGTTAAACATACAGGGCGATGATGTGCACAGCAACAGCCCGTGGACAGCAATTTCCAACGTTGGCAAGTTTCAGTTGGGCACTGCCGATAACTCGGGCTACGGCTGGAGTTTCGATGAGTTTTACCAGGGCATTTTCCGGTGCAACCAGGTATTGCAATACGTGCCTTCCATAGTAATGGATGAGGCTTTAAAAAACAGGGTACTGGGCCAGGCTTATTTTTTACGCGGGCTTTACTACTTTCATTTGGTTAACGAGTTTGGCAGCGTGCCCCTGCCCACACATTTGGCAGAAGTGCTGCCCCAGTCGCCGGTGGCAGATGGATGGAACAGGATTAAATCAGATTTTAAATCTGCCGCCAACCTTTTACCTGTACAGTATTCGGCAACGGGCGGTGTTGACAAAGGCGATTTGGGCCGTGCCACAAAAGGTGCAGCCCTGGCTTACCTGGGCAAAGCGTATTTGTTTAACAAAAACTACGACAGTGCGGCAGCGCAATTTAAAGCGGTGATAAACCTGGGTGTATACAGCCTGATGCCCAACTACAAAGACAATTTTACCGAGGGCTTCGAAAATAACGCAGAGTCAATTTTTGAAGTGCAGTTCTCCCTTACTGCCGGTGGTACCGATTTACAGTGGCAGGGCGTGCCAAGCCCCACCTGGGGATTTTATTGTGCAAGGGCTATAACATTTGCACCACCAAATTTTGGAT
>CAZRDD010000536.1:0-3786 GCA_964598675.1 uncultured Parafilimonas sp. | reverse complement strand
CTTGTCTGTTTTAGCGCGGAAAGCTTTTAGTGCTCGCCCTGTATATACCACAATATGCTTTTGTCACCAGCGCTAACCATATTGCCGTACACGACCGTAAACTGCTGCTTAACAGGCGCGAATTAAAAAAGTTAGAGAATAAGCTTAAAGATAAAGGCTATACCATTATACCCCTGCGCGTATTTTTTACCGACAAAAACCTGGTAAAGGTTGAAATTGGGCTTGGGCGCGGTAAAAAATTACACGACAAACGAGAAACTATACGCGAAAGGGATACGGAAAGAGAAATTAAGCGATATTTGAAATAATAAAAACAGCAAAAAAAGTCAGTACAGTACAATGAACAAAGTAATAAACCTAACCTTAGTAATATTGCTGGCTTTTATGTACCCCTTTGCAGCCCAGGCGCAAAAAGTAGATGGCAGGTGGTACGGCCTTGGCTTTATTGAAATAAAGGAAAGCACCAACAGCTACCTGTGCGAGCTGGAGTTGCACCAAACTGGCAATACCGTAACCGGCGAATTTAACTACTATTTTCGCAATGGCTTTTTCAGCAACCCCATAAAAGGCACATTTTCTGCCGACAGCCGTTTTTTATACATTCAACTGGTGCCGGTAATGTACAATAAAACAACCAATACCCTTGAGGGCGTTGATTGCCCCATGCACGGCGAATACATGCTTAAAATAGCGCGAACAGAAACCACCCTGAGCGGTAAGTTCATCAGCGACGAACTACACAAGTACACCTGCAGCCCCATGAAGGTTACTTTTAGAAAAATGGCGGGCGACGAGCCTACCCTTAAAGAAAGGGTAACCAAAATGTCGAAAGACGATTACCTGGAAACTGATACTATATTACCTGTTGCCGTTGCCACCAAAGTACCGGTGATTGACAGTACCCCAATTAAGCAGGAACTGGCCACCTTGAAATCGGTACGCATGCGCCGTAACGAAATTTCCCGCATACTGGAAGTAAGCGATGATTCTGTACGTGTTGACCTGTATGATAACGGCGAGCTTGACTTTGATACCATTACTGTTATTTACAACCAAAAAGTATTGAAGTACAGGCAAATGCTCGATACCCGCAAGGCCATTGAGTTTTATGTACATATTGATTCCACAGAAAGCAACAACGAACTGCTGATGTTTGCCGAAAACCTTGGGCAAATACCGCCCAACTCTGCCATAATGATTGTAACAGACAAAGAGCACCGTTACGAGGTATCCTTAACCAGCGATTACCAAAAGAATGCCGCCGTGCGCCTGCGCAGGGCCTATAAACCTGTTATACGAAAGCAGTAGCCACACTTGCATCAAAAAAATTCAGCCAGCAGCCAACCAAAAGGCTGCTTATATTTACGTATGCTTACCATTGCACGCCCCGCACGGTTGCTGATGCATGCCGTTGCAGCCATTAGCCTGTTGTTTACTTTAAGTAGTTTTGCCACCCCGCGCCTGCCGCACGTACTGGTATTTGGCAAAACCGGTGGCTACCACCACAACAGTATACCCGCAGGCATGGCAGCTATAATCGCCCTCGGCCAGCAGCACGGCTTTACCGTTGATACCACTACCGACAGCCTGTTGTTTACCAAACACCAACTACGCAAGTATAAAGCCGTTATTTTTTTAAGCACCAGCGGCAATATTTTAGACAGCAACGGCCGCAAAGCACTGGCCTGGTTTATACACCATGGGGGCGGTTACGTAGGCGTACATGCGGCCAGCACCACCCTGTATGCCTGGCCCTGGTATAACCTGCTGGTGGGTGCAACGTTTAACAAACACCCCGAACAGCAGCGGGCCGAGGTTACGGTTACCGACACCACCTTTGCCGCCACCCGTGGCATGCCCGCCCAATGGCAATGGTGGGATGAATGGTATAATTTTAAAGATACTCATTTTAACCAGGTACATATACTGCTTATGGTTAACGAAGCCTCCTACAAAGGCGGTACTATGGGTGCCCTGCACCCTATAAGCTGGTACCACGCTTTTGAAGGCGGCCGCAGCTTTTACACCGCCCTGGGCCATACCGATGAGGCATACAGCAACCCCATGTTTCTTGCCCATTTGCTGGGTGGTATTGAATGGGCAATGGGGAGGAAATAAAAAGATTTATTTCTGGGGACTTAGTCAGTCCTCTTAAAATCATTTTGATTTTTTGGTGGTTTTCGTAACATAAAAACAAGAGGCACTATATACGCACATAACGATGTCAGCCCACGTTGAATCCCAAATTAAACATCGCATGTTTTGTTCGATAACAAGTAAAATAATTATATGAAATGTACACTAGTGATAGCCTTTGTTTTTATTACGCTGACTTCATTTACACAAAGGAAATGTGTTGACTGTTCATGCTTTGAAAACCATTCGCAGGGCAACATTCTGTAAACTGAAACAATTTTACCTACTATCGGCAAGAATGTTTGAACATTTCAAGATAGGAAATGGAAAATAAAAAGGGGCTCTTATTATTGAAGCATCTATTGTTAATAATCTATAAAAATGATTAAATCTAAATTTGGTACTTATCAGTTTATCGGACAGTTTATTATGACAGCCCTGCTATGTGTTCTGATTTTTTTGTTCATCATACTATACCTTGGCAAACAACCAATACCCCTTTTTTCGGGTGCTGGAATATCAGGCATTTTCTTAACTGTTATTTTACCACTGTACATTGTAGCGCAGATGAAATTGAACTATAAGACAACATCAATTGATACTGACTTAAAAGAAATCTCCTTCAAAATGTTTTTACTTCCAATCAAAAGAACTTATCGCTTTGACTATTTTGATGGTTATGTGGAAACTTTAGTAAAAGACAAATACGAGAGCTACAAATGTTTTTATCTGGTTAAAGACGGTAAACTTAAGTACAAAATTTCAGGCAGGTTTTATAGTAATATTAATGACTTAAAAGAAGGGTTGGCTTCGCTAAAATACTTGGGGTTTATAAAATATACATTTCCTCTTTCTATAAAAATCGCCTTGAATAAAACTATTTTATAAGCTATTCAAGCCCTTCACAGGTTTATTTAATTACCATAAAAAGCACAGTCACACTCAACAATAATGTTATACAAACCCTAAGCATTGGTTTGGCAGCAATTTAGCTTAGATGAGATACCGAAATGGTAATTAAAGCGTAATCAAACACACAGGGCTAGATGGCTTTTTAAGCATATTCACCGCCCAAAAAGCCAGGGCACTTATACAAACAAATACTAATTGCTGCAACGTTATTGCCATTTGCTTAGTCACATAACAAAACAGCCATAAATGAAAAGTTCGCAAAGGTTGCTGGTTTTAATTGTAACCCTCACTATTACTATTTATGTGGGCTGTCAGCCCGGCATATCGGTAAAAAACCAAAAAAGGCTAAGCGTGGCGCAAGCAGAAGTGCTTAAAAATAAACTAACCTGCTTTTTTTATGCAACATGCCCGCCAAACCCGGCCATGGGGGCACCTTGTTACGAGTATAACAATGCAGATACAGCCGTTTTTGGCAGCGGCAAAATTTACATACAAATTGGCACCAACAATTTTATATACCGTACCATTACAGGCAATTTTAACAGTACACCTTTCAGCTACATCTACTCAGCCTCTGTTGACAGTTTGGCTTTTAATGTTATTAACGATAGCTTGTTAATAATACATCTCAACAGTCAGTATAACGACAGCGTAAAAATTTCTACCATAAACGACAGCGTTTTAACACTCAAATACATTTCAGCACAATTCGGTAACACCATAGAAATTGACAGCCTT
>CAZRDD010000535.1:0-3800 GCA_964598675.1 uncultured Parafilimonas sp. | reverse complement strand
TAAAAAATAAGCAAGACCTATAAGGTTTTCAGAAACCTTATAGGTCTAAACAACCCGCTACAAAACAGAAACGTAACAAACAACCTAAGCAAGCCCACAAGCTAACCTGAAACGGGAGTTTAGGGCCAGATGAAACGGCGTAAGCAACAGCAGCCCGAATATAAACGTGCCGATACCAACGTATCACGCAGCAGGATAAAAGGTAAACACATGCGCTGTTACACAGGGGGAGGCGCTGGCCCGGCGAAAACGCGCGGAGCGTTCGGGTTTCGCCTTGAACTTTTTTGTTACTTTTTTCTTTCAAGAGAAAAAAGTAAGGCAAGAGGCAAGCGCAGCGGGAGCAGGCAAGATGCGGAAGAAGGTTTGTAGTGTTAGAAGCACGACGTGATAAACGGACCACTGATTTATCTGATTTTTCTGATGACACCGATGCCCGAAGACAACCGAAAACAACTAATATAGCAAGTCACAAAAACAGACGCAACAAACAACCTAAGCGAGCCCACAAGCTAACTTAAAACGGGAGTTTAGGGCCAGATGAAACGGCGTAAGCAACAGCAGCCCGAACACAAACGTGCAGATACCAACGTATCACGCAAGCTGCCACAAAGTAAACACATGCGCTGTTACACAGGGGGAGGGGATGGCCCGGCGAAAACGCGCGGAGCGTTCGGGTTTCGCCTTGACTTTTCTTTGTTACTTTCTTTGTGTTAAGACAAAGAAAGTAAGTAAAAGGTGAGCGCGGCGGGAAGAAATCTTGTGGCTTTAACCGAGCATCATTGCCTCCAGTTCCTCCAGGCTGTTCACCCGGTACAAGCTACCAGTTTCCACTTTGCCAAAGCCGTAAGCAGCATACACACAGGGTATGTTGTTGGCAAGGGCGGCATCAAAATCGCCCTGGGTATCGCCAATGTATACAGGCCGTTGTAAGTTATTGCGGGCAATAATGCTGGCAAGGTTAGTGGCTTTGGGGTGGCCGGTGTTGCCGCTGCATTCATAGTCTGTAAACAGGTGTGCCAATTGGTGTTGTTGCAAAAAGTTTTCAATATAACCGGCCTGGCAGTTGCTAACGATGTACAGTGTATGCTTTGCAGCCAGGCGCGTTAATACCTGCATTGCATGGGGGTATAAGCGGCCGCCGTGGGCCTTCATGCAAATGCTTTCTTCTTCGGTGTAAATGGCAGATAGTTTGGCGTGTTGCGCTTGTGGTAAAAAGGTAAGATACTCCGTAAAAATGGTGGTGAGCAGTTTGCCCGTAGACTGTGCCGCAAGTGCTTCAGTTACTGTAAAGCCCGTAATGCCCATGCGCTGCAAGGCTCGGTTCCAGGCCATTACGCACGAGGGCAGTGCCGACCACAACGTGCCGTCAAGGTCAAATACCAGTGCATCGGGCTGGCTCATTTCTTTTTCTCCAGGTTTTGTTTCACCCTTGCTTTAATAATCTTTTTAAGCAGGGCCACCGGTATGGGCTTATCCAGCGCAAACTGTATGGTACCTTTAGATGTTTTAAAGGCTGTAAGGTCGGCTTTGTACAGCTCCGTAAACTCCGCATTCATTACAAAAAAGCTGCAATGTTTTTCAAAAGCAGCAAAGCCCACCAGCATGCCGTTGTATTTAAAAGCAGGCACCTGGTAGCTGATGGCTTCCTCCGCATCGGGCACTATGGCTTTAACGGTTTGCCGTATCCTTTCCAGCGCAGCCCTTACCGGTTCGGTTTGCAGGCTAAGGTACTCGTCAATGGTTTTGGCAGGCGTACGGTGAGATGTTTCTTTCATAACCTAAGTTTTCAATATGGCGTATGCAGGTAAATATACAAATCAGCGGCTATACAGCAAGCAATTTGGCCAGCAGTGCATCCAGTTTGTGGTGCGATGCTTTAACGCCGTACTCCATGCCAGCCTGTACCATGCCATCACGGTCCTGCACGCTTTGAAAAACCGATTGTACAGTAAGCCGGGTGCGGTTGCCGGGCAGGGCTTCAAAGCGGGCAGTTTCCATGGCTACGTGGCCTTTTTCCGGCAGGCCCTCAAACTCAAAAGTTTGTATGCTGCGCACCGGTGCTGTAACCTCGTGAAACACACCGTTAAAGCCATATTCATTGCCTTTGGGGTCAATTTGTACATAGCGGTAACGGCCCCCGCTGTGTGGTTCAAATACGTCAAGCTTCATGGTAAGTTCGGCAGGGCCAATCCACTCTGCAAAAAGCTCAGGGGTGGTACAAGCTTTAAAAACAAGCTCGCGCGGGGCCTCAAATTCCCTTGTAATAATAATTTCTTGTTTGCCGGGCTCGGCAATAATGGTTGTTTCGTTTTTTACAGGCATTGTTGTGTGTTTTTTGTATTGATGTTTTAGTATGGTTAAAAGGCTTTACAGGCAGCACTTTTATACACGCTTTTGCAGGGCTAATGCTATTTTATTAAGGCATTGTTCCATGCCCATCTGTGCCATTTTAACCATGGGTATGGCGGGCCATCCATACTGGGTAACGGTTAGGGCGGTGGTGTTGTTGCCAAGGTCTTTAAACGTTATTTCATAAGGCAGGTTTATCGGAAACTCCTGCGGCATACCCAGTGCCGCAGGGGATATGGTGTTGCCGTGTTCATCGGCAAGGTTGTGTATAAATTCAATGCGCTGCAGGGGTATTATGTTGGTGTACGTCCAGGTGCTGTACATATCCTGGCCGCCAAACTGCTGCGGCGCGCGCATACATACCAGGCTGGTTTGGCCCACCTGCAGGTTAATAACGGCGCTGGGGCAGGTAAACATATCTGGCCCCCACCATTCTTTAATCAATTCGGGGTCTGTCCAGGCCTGCCATACAAGGGCTACCGGGGCATTAAAAATACGGGTAAAAACAAGGTTTTGCAGTGGTGCAGTTTCTTGTGCCATAGTGTTGTGTTTGGTAAAGTTTGTAATTAATGCGGCGCGCTGTAAGGCTTGCAGCCTCCCTTCAACGCCCTCTCCGTACCGAGAGGGGTATTGTGAAGAATGCATTGCTTAAAATGCAGGCCGCTTGCAGCAGCAGGCAATACGACTTAATTGTTGCTGCAACAGCAGGTTACGCTTTATCGTACGCTTCCTGAAGGTCTTTAATAATAATTTTTTCCATCTTCATCATAGCCTGCATAACGCTGGCCGATTTTGCCGGGTTGCCGCTGTACATAAGCTGCCCCAGCGCATCGGGAATAATTTGCCAGGTGATGCCAAATTTATCATCCAGCCAGCCGCAGCGCGATGTTTTGCCGCCCTCGCCCAGTTTCTCCCAAAGCTCATCAACTTCCTCCTGCGTGGTGCATTTAACAAAAAACGAGGTGGCGGGCGAAAACGTAAACTGCGGGCCGCCATCCAGCGCCATAAACTCCACGCCGTTAAGCACAAACGTGGCGGTGGCCATGTTGGGGCCAATATGGTGCAGGCCTTTTATGCTGGAGTTTTTAAATACCGAGGTGTAAAACGTTACGGCCTCTTCGGTTTTGCCGTTAAACCAAAGAAAGGGGCTTATTCTTTGCCCGTTGCTAATTTGCATGGTATAGTGTTTTATGGTGTTAAGGCTTGCGCCAAATATGTATGCAGGTAACCGCTGTGGCCGCTGTACTCAATAAGTTTGCGCCATTACAGTGGTTTGTTTTTATTGTTTGCTTTAAGTTTTTCCAGTACGCCGTCCAGGCGGTCAAAACGTTTTTCCCACAATTGCCGGTATTGCTCAATCCAGTTGGCTACATCGCCCAATTGCTGCAGTTTGGCCTCGCAGTACCTTTCGCGGCCCTGCTTTTTAATAACAATCAGCCCGCACTCCGTTA
>CAZRDD010000534.1:0-3814 GCA_964598675.1 uncultured Parafilimonas sp. | reverse complement strand
CCTGACATTATTAAAAGAAAGGATACGCTCCTTTTTGATGGGACGCGCACTTTGGCCAAAGAATGGTATTCGCTTGGGGTAAAAAACTACGATCGTTATAAGCAGTTTGACACCTGCAAGATCATGGCTATCTACCGCAAAATGGAAACGGAGGGGTATTTCTATGATTTCTTTGTCGGCTTCCTGTTACAGGTAGATGAAGCACCCAATGCCAGGATAAACCCCATGACTGATAATGCGATGATACGCCGCTTTTCAAAAAAGGGCGATACCGCGGAGGCCCGCAGCAATGCAGAGCTGTTCCTGGCAGCGTTTAATGACTTTTACCGGGAGGTTGATTTCGATAGTTATCTTGCCAATATCAAACCATTTTACGACCAGGCCAATGCCGATGTGTCCAAAAACCTGCCTGGAGGTGACTTGCTGCCGGTTATGGAGCATTATTACCGTAAGCAGTTTAACCATTATTACCTGGTACCCAGCCCCAATATACTTACCGGCATGGGGTTCGGCATTCTCAACCGAAGTTCCGCGACTATCTATAATAGCTTTGGGCCGTTTAGTTTTCAGTCTTTGGACAACCATCCGCCGGTAACGGGTTTTGATTACCCGGAGAAAATAAAGGGGCTTGCGGTACATGAATTTGGCCACTCATTTGCAAATCCTGCCATAGACAACCTGCCGCAGTCGCTTATAGATTCAACTGCATTTCTGTATGAACCCATTAAAAAGCAAATGTCTAAACTAGCTTACACCGCCTGGGTAATGTCTTTAAATGAGCACTTGGTCAGGGTGGGTGAAGTCATCATTGCTGAAAAGCTAGGTGATTCGGCACGGGCAAAAACAATCATGCAGGATAATATACAGAACGGTTTTAAATACCTGCCATTTCTGGTGGCAGAGCTAAAAGCATGGGATAAAAACCCATCTTCCGGGACGTCATTTAATGATGCCGTTTTATCAGCCATCAAAAAGTTAAAAACGGCTTATCCCGAATAGTTGTTGATCCCTTACGTTAAGCCGAAAACTTCGTTTTGCGGAGCATCTAAAACATGCACATGGTCCCGGTTCATCTGGATTTGATGACATAACTTTTATATTTTATGCATAAAATTATTATTGTTATTGTCCTTTTCATCCCCTCGCTTTGCATCGGGCAACGCGTTATTGAAGTCGATTTTCAGTCGAAAGTGCTGCATGAAAACAGGAAGCTGTGGATCAGTTTGCCCGATAATTATAACCTGCGTAAAGATAAATATCATTTGGTGGTATTATTGGACGGCGATAACCGGTCCTTGTTTAACTATGCTGTTGCAGCCAAACGATTTATTGAAGATAATTCCGTTGATCTGTATGATTTTAACGCGCCGGAATCTATAGTTGTCGGGATCGAACAAAAGGACAGGGCAATAGATTTCAAAAAGAATGCCCCGGAATTTTTATCCTTCCTGAAGAAGGAAGTATTGCCATATGTCGATACCCATTTCCGCACCGTAAATTACCGCGTATTGATCGGCCATTCACTTGCCGGTGCTTTTGCGCTTTATGCCTTTCAGGAGGATCCGAAACTTTTTAACGCTATTATCGCAGCGAGCCCGGCCTATACCGCTAATTATACCGGGCGTGTTCTTACCAAGATAGATTCCATCCTTCAAACAGGGCTGAAACGGGATATGGCCATTTACGTGTCTACGACCTACCTAAAGAACGACCAAACCGAAGAGCAATTCCGAAATTTCGCAGAAAATATGGCCCTTCATTATAGCAATAAAGGAATTAACAATTTCCGTTTTCGCTTTAGTTCTTCCGCTTCTTTAGGGCATGGGAAAAGTCCTTATTTTGCTATTCCTGAAGGCTTACATTTTGTTTACAACCCCAAACTTTGGCAATTGGACGCAGATAGTTTGACCGACCAGCACAAAGAGGCGACGGCCGTTTACGGCCGCTATGAAATGAACATCATGGAACGGTTTGGCGTTCCGCAACCCATGGGAGGCTATACAGGGCTTATTGCCCTGCAGGTGCAGCGGAGAGGCAGCATAGCAGAGGCCGTAGGGCTCCTTAAAAAGCAGGTAAATAATAACCCCGCCAATCTTGACCTGTTTGCGCAATTGCTTGGCCTGCTGAAAAGGCAATCTTTACCTGACTACAGCACTTATAAAGCTCGGTTCATAGCAGTAATGAATCAGTTGAAAACTCCTGCACAAGACAAAAAAGACTATTTGCACCAAATCGAAACTTCGCAATAACCGTTACAGGACAGTTACCAATTTGTATATGTAAAAATCGCCAGTGCTTTTTCAATTTACCTGTTTGTGGATAAAGGGTTTGTGTGAACACCTGATTAGAGCCTAAAAACTAATCGCGGTAGAAAATTTGCCACTGCCAGGTCTAAAAATATTATGCAGGAAAATTTTGTAGGTCGTTTTAAGCATTTGCATTTTCTTGTAGTAGAGCTAAAAGCCTAGATAAACAACGATCTTCCGGAATGTCTTTCAATGATGCCGTTTACCAACCATCAGAGGATTGAAACAAGTATCTCAAGCAAATATTAAATAATGCATTGACATTTTGGACAAGCCTCAAATAAACAATTACTATTGGGTTACTCGTGTCGCAAGGGACTGATTGGTTAAGTGGAAATTTAATTCATTACAACCCGTAGATGTATATTCTGCCCATTAAGCGCGTCCTTCCTATTTGAATGGGAGTTATTGGGAACAGGAGACAATCAAAAGCTAGGAAGATATGAAAATTTGATCGTAAAAAAAACAGTGAAAAGACGGTTTGTTTCGCTTGTTTAAACGCGTATCTTGTTCGTATATCATGTTTTATGACTCGTAAGACATCGCGTGAGTTATCCGCTATACAGGCTCATATCAACCGCAATTTCAGAAGGTGGTTTAAGACATATCTTCGACTTGACGGCGTTCATGTCGGCGTAAAGACGAAAGGCGGAGTTCGTCTACCCGGTGTTTACTCAATTGTATTTCATGTCACAAAAAAGCATAAATCGCCCAAAAAACCGGTTCCCAATTATATCACAGTTAAACTCAATAATGATAAAAAGATCAAGGTGCAAACAGATGTCATAGAGGCCGGAAAACTGCATTTACATGGGATAGAAATAGGTGATATAGCGAAGAACAGTCTCAGTACTTTGCAAGGAACGATTTCATGTTACTTCCCAGGTAACGGCGGATTGTATGTTGGTTCAAACATGCACGTATTGGCACCAAATTTTATAGGTGCTGGACATACCTTTTACGATGTTCGAAGAGGAGATGCGCCTCAACGAATCTTGTTGTTCAATGACCTGATAACTTCTTCAGCGGATCTAATTATTTCACAATTTAATGGAATAGATTTTGGATTTGCTCATATCAACGATCCTTCGTCGATTACAAGAGTTATTAAGCAGTTGGGACCGATGACGGGTTTTTTAGCATTAAATCAGGCGAATTTGCATTCATTTAATTTGTTTTTTTATGGAATAGTATCACATCTTCACAATTGCATTCCCCTCGAACTTGGAGTCATCAAAAGAACAAAATTGCCCAATATTTTCCTGACCAACCTTATCCGATTCCAGATCTGTACGCAGGATGGCGATTCCGGCGCAGCAGTATTCGATCAGCAAAGGAGGATGGTTGGTGCTATAATCGGAAAAGACAACGAAGGAAGCTATGCTTTACACGTGAATGATATCATATCTTTCTTTCAAAACGCTAAACTTTAGACCATGAAATCTGTAATCATTTCACTTTTGTTTTTTTTCGCCACTTCTGCATATGCACAAGTCTTCAAAATTAGG
>CAZRDD010000533.1:0-3815 GCA_964598675.1 uncultured Parafilimonas sp. | reverse complement strand
AGTAAACGGCCTGCCAACCAGCGTGTACATGAAGGATAGCGTGCAGCCGTATATTTCGAGCTCAACGGATTATGTACTGCAGGATGAAGCCGCAGCCACGTTGCTTAAAGGGCCAACGGGACAAACATACTCCGTAAAAATTAAACGGCCAGACGGAACAATACTTCCACTTAACCTCACACATGCCAGAACTTCAGATACAGCATTTTATCCACGCCTTGACAATGACTTTCATTTGCTTGAGCTTAAATGGTACAAAAATGATATTGCTTACCTGGCATTAAACTCTTTTGGCGACAACAAAATAGACTCCCTTTTTTTGGAAAAGCTTCCAGAACTTTATAAAGCAAAAGCCCTTATTATTGACCTGCGCAACAACGGTGGTGGCAGTACAGGCATAGGCACAACTATATTGCAATACCTTATGCAGGATTCTGTAATGCAGGGCTCCCGTTCATTTACCCGCCAGCACATAGCCTCATTTAAAGCATGGGGATTTTATGTTAAACCTGCTGACACTACCGGTAACGAATGGAATAAAAAGTCATGGCTGTACAACCACGACTCCATGTACTATGCATTTGATTATAGCCCCGATACCATTCACTTAACAGCAAAAAGGCTGGTGGTGCCCACCGCCATATTAATTGGCCACAATACCGCCTCCGCAGCGGAAGATTTTTTGATAGCAGCCGACAACCAAAAACATTTTGTAAAAATTGGGGAACGCTCCTACGGCAGCACCGGCCAGCCATATATGTTTAAATTGCCCGGCGGTGGTGCGGCAAGGGTTTGTACTAAAAAAGACACCTACCCAGATGGGCGTGAGTTTGTGGGCTACGGCGTAAAACCGGATATTGAAGTTAAACGCACTGTGCAGGATTTTATTGATAACAATGACCCTGTTTTAACCAAAGCGCTTGAATACCTGGCTGGCAAAAAGGGCAACTAATTATCGGATGGGCTTTCTGTAATTTAATATAGCCTGCTGGTATTCAATATTTTGTTTTCACCATCTTAAAACTCATATAATCCCGTATCTTCCTGCTTCATTTATAACCAACACAAACAACCGCATGCCGCAGCAGGAAGCCGAAAAACAAAAAATTGGTTTATGGACGAGTACCTCGCTGGTGATAGGCAACATGATTGCATCGGCTATTTTTTTAATGCCTGCCATCTTAGCAAAGTACGGCAGCATTAGTTTGGTGGGCTGGGTACTCTCTTCCATTGGCGGTATTTTACTGGCAAAGGTTTTTGCAAAACTCAGCAGGCTTATGCCTCAGTCGGATGGTGGCCCTTATGCCTACTCGCAGGCTGGCTTTGGCAATTTTACAGGTTTTCTTATGGCCTGGGGTTACTGGATTTCGGTTTGGGCAAGCAATGCAGCCATAGCGGTGCTGCTTACCGGCGCTTTAAGCACTTTTTTTCCTATACTTACAAACCCTGTAGCCGCCATGCTTATCGGGTTAAGTGCTATATGGCTGCTTACCTGGGTTAATACCCTGGGCATAAAGGCATCGGGCAAAGTACAACTGGTAACCACCATCCTTAAATTGGTACCGCTGGTATTGGTGGGCGTGGGTGGCTTGTTCTTCATCCACACCCAGAATTTTATGGCTTTTAACATCAGCCACCAGTCTAACTTTTCGGCCATTGCCGCTACGGGTACCATTACCTTCTTTTCATTCCTGGGTGTTGAATGTGCCACCATACCCGCTGGCAACGTTAAAAACCCCGAAAAAACAATACCTCGTGCAACCATGCTGGGTACAATTATAACAACTGCCGTTTACATACTGGTTAGCTTTACGGTTATGGGCATGATACCGGCAGCTAAGCTGGTGGCTTCGCAGACACCCGTTGCAGATGCCGCTTTTATTTTGGGCGGCCAAACAGCCCGGTACCTGGTAAGTGCAGGTGTGGTTATTGCCAGCTTTGGCGGCTTAAACGGTTGGATACTGATACAGGGGCAAATACCTTCTGCCATTGCAAAAGACAATCTGTTCCCTCCTATCTTTAAAAAAGAAAACAGCAAGGGCGTACCGGCAACGGGCATTGTTATAGGCAGCCTACTGGTATCGGTTTTAATGCTTATGAACTATACCAAAGGCCTGGCGGATGAATACCAGTTGCTTATACTGCTATCCACACTAACCTCGGTAGTACCGTACCTGTTTTGCGCAGGGGCCCTGGTGGTATTAACCGCCAGAAAAGGGGCACTTACCCCGCAACAATGGGTACCATTGCTTTTAACGGCGGGGTTGTCGTTTGGTTTTTCGCTGTGGGCCATTGCAGGCGCTGGGCAGGAAACCGTTTACTGGGGCTTTTTGCTGCTGATGGCCGGTGTGCCGTTTTATGTGTGGATAAGCCTTAAGAAAAAAGGCAGTATTTAAACTGTTTTTGTTTGTATAATCGTTGTTTAATTTTTACAGGGTATTTTATAAAACCTTACATCATGGGCCATACAAGCCACTCTGAATTTGGAAAAATAACTTCGTTGTTTATTAAAAAAGCCAAAGACGCTTTTATAAACGAAGAACAACTTGAAAGCAACTGGGCAGCCTTAAACTATTTAAGCAAGCCGGTAATGGCGGTTGCCGGGGAAGAATACAATGCTTTTGAAAAGGTGTTTGAAGAGATAGGCGCAACCATATTTTACCTGCCTGAAGACCCCAGCGTTAATATGGACAGCATATATTGCCGCGATGCGGCCATTGCTACCAACAAAGGCATGATTATTTGCAACATGGGCAAAGCCGGGCGCATAAATGAGCCTGCGGCTGAAAAAAGGGCGTTTGAAGCCAACGGCATACCGGTATTGGGCGAAATTACCGCACCGGGTACCGTAGAAGGTGGCGATGTTGCCTGGCTTGACGATAACACCCTGGCGGTTGGCCATACTTACCGCACCAACCCGGAAGGGATACGCCAGCTTACCACCCTGCTTGCGCCATTGGGCGTACAGGTTATTACGGTGCCGCTGCCGCATTACAAGGGCCCGTCGGATGTGTTTCACCTCATGTCAATATTGAGCCCGGTGGATGATAATCTGGCGGTGGTATACTCGCCGCTGATGCCCATTGTTTTCCGCGAGCTGCTTATTGACAGGGGCTACACGCTTGTGGAGGTGCCGGATGCGGAGTTTGACAGCATGGGCTGCAATGTACTGGCCCTTGCCCCCAGGGTATGCCTTATGGTGGATGGCAACCCGCAAACCAAAGCGGCGCTTGAAGCGGCTGGCTGTAAAGTAATTGTTTATAAGGGCGAAGAAATCAGCGTTAAAGGCGGCGGCGGGCCTACCTGCCTTACCAGGCCTGTACAACGCGAAGTATAACCGTGTATCTTTTTACCAAAACCCTGTTATATACCGTTGAGTGTACAACAGGGTTTTATTTTTTGGGGGATGATGGGTTACACCGGCAGCTCCCGCAGCGGCCTTTTGCGTTTCCAAAACAGCCTTACTATTTGCCAGCCCACTTCGGCGGAAAGCAGTGCGCCCAGGGCAGACAACGCCATGGCCAGCGAACGGTCAGTGGAAAGAAAAGCGCCACTAAGGGCAATAACCATCAGCGTAAACGGCAAAAGCATCATTATACACAAGCCTGCAATGCCAACAGGTATTTTAAAAGGGCGGTAGGTGCCTGGCTCCTTAATACGCAGGGCTATAAGGCTTACCAGTTCAAGCAAAAGGCCCGCGCCGTAAAGCATTACATCTAATATAATCAGGTCGCCAAAAGTAAAATTAACCATTATGCTAACAATGCAGGCGCACACAATAATGGATACATGCGCGGTATTAAACTTTGAATGGA
>CAZRDD010000532.1:3073-3818 GCA_964598675.1 uncultured Parafilimonas sp. | reverse complement strand
GTGTTAAGGAGTTTGCTATACCAAATTTTGTTTTTTCATCTTCCTGCACCGTTTACGGCAACCCCGATGTTGTTCCTGTAACGGAGGTTACGCCACAAAAAGAAGCCGAATCGCCTTATGGTGCCACCAAGCAAATGGGCGAGCGCATTATTACCGATTTTACCAAGGTAGAAAATACATCAGCTATCCTTTTACGTTATTTTAACCCGGTTGGCGCACACCCATCAATACTTATTGGTGAGCTACCTTTGGGTAAACCACAAAACCTTGTACCGGCTATTACCCAAACAGCTATTGGCAAACTGCCCCAAATGCAGGTTTTTGGCGGAGACTATCCTACCAGGGATGGCAGTTGCGTAAGGGATTATATACATGTTTGCGATATTGCCCATGCACATACCCTGGCATTGCAATACCTCATCAATCAGCATAACAAAACCAAATGCGATATATTTAACCTTGGCAGTGGCAATGGTGTTACTGTTTTTGAAGCCATTAATGCATTTGAAAAAGTATCTGGCCAAAAACTAAATTACAAAGTAGGCCCCCGCAGGCCAGGTGATGTAGTGGCTATTTTTGCCAATAACAATTATGCTGTGCAAAACCTGCAATGGAACATCAAGTATAATCTTGATGAAATGATGCTTACTGCCTGGCAATGGGAACTAAAGGTAAAAGAAGATGAAGAATTGATGAAGCAGCAAAACCCGGCGCTCAACTAAGTAAAAATTGCACACACAAATTA
>CAZRDD010000532.1:0-3063 GCA_964598675.1 uncultured Parafilimonas sp. | reverse complement strand
TCTTTATTCTTTATTAGCTTTTGACAAATTTCTTATAATTATTTTAAAACTTATAAAGAACTAAATATGCTTAAAGACATCCAGGTTTTAAATGAAAAGGAGACGAGAGGCGGTTTTGGAGAAGGTATACACGAAGTGGGCAAAAGGTTTCCCAATGCTATTGTATTAACAGCCGACCTGGCAGGCTCATTTAAACTTGGCCCTTTTATAAAAGATTTTCCTGAGCGTTTTATTGAAGTGGGTATTGCAGAAGCTAACATGATGGGTATGGCAGCCGGTTTAACCATTGGGGGCAAAATACCTTTTACCACAACTTTCGCCAACTTCAGCACTGGCCGCGTGTACGACCAAATTCGCCAGAGCATTGCTTACAGCAACAAGAATGTAAAAATATGTGCCAGCCACGCTGGGCTTACCCTGGGTGAAGATGGTGCCACCCACCAGATACTGGAAGATATTGGCTTAATGAGGATGTTGCCAGGCATGACGGTGGTTGTACCTTGTGATTTTAACCAAACCAAAGCAGCTACCATAGCGATAGCCTCGTACGAAGGGCCCGTTTACCTGCGTTTCGGCAGGCCAAAATGGCCAAACTTTACCAAAGAAGATGGCAGCGATTTTGTTATTGGTAAAGCACAGGTGCTAAGCGAGGGTACAGATATTTCTATTTTTGCTTGCGGCCACCTGGTATGGAAGGCTATTGAGGCGGGCAGGATACTGGAAGAAAAAGGTTACAGTGTGGAGTTGATAAACATACACACCATTAAGCCGCTTGATGTTGATGCAATTGTTAAATCAATCAGCAAAACAAAATGTGCTGTTACGTGCGAAGAGCATAATATTTACGGTGGTTTAGGCGATTGCATAGCGCAGGTAGCTGCCCGCAATTTCCCGATACCTATTGAGTATGTTGGTACAAAAGATACCTTTGGCGAAAGCGGCACACCAGACCAACTGCTTAAAAAATATGGCCTTGATTCACCCGATATTGTAGCTGCTGCTGAAAAGGTACTGGCTAAAAAGAACGCCTAAAATAACAATACGAGGCTTATTGCGGTTGCAATAACCTTTTGCAAATAACTAAGCCATATACAGGCATTAAACTGTATATGGCTTTTTCATGCCGGTATATCAAAATGTTTTATTGGCACAGGTAATAAAAAACCGCAGCACTTACCGTACTGCGGCCTCTTATTCAAACATTCAACAACAATTTATAATTCAACACCATCCATTTTACGGGTTTTGGCGGCACCGCTGTTTTTAACCTTGCCTAAAAAACTGTCTTTTACACTAATGCTTTTAACAACATTTACGTGCGCATTGCCAACCCCTGTATTGGTTATGTTCATATTTTGCACCACAAGCTCATCCGCCTGTATTTGCCCTACACCGGTATTTAGCAATGTTACAGCAGCCGCACTGCCACTTAAGGTAATATTACCTACACCGTTATTTTTAACAAGCAGTTTTTCGGCGGTTAGTGCCAGCGTAATATTGCCCACATTTTTGCTATCCAGTTCAAAACTGGTAAGCTTTAAAGGCGCCTGGGTGTGTATATTGCCTATAACACCAGCTTCCAGGCTTTTAAGGCTCTTAAAGGTTACATACACTTTAAGGTTAAGTTTATCTTTCTTCCCTTTTCCGCTAATATTAACGTCGTGCATATTGTTTAACTGTGGCATGTTAATAACAAGGGTACTGCCATCGTTGCTAACATCAAAAAGGTACATCAGGTTATCATCGGCCTCCAGTTTAACGCCGTCTTTGTCGCCCTGTATCAGTATTAGTTCGTAAAGGCCTTTCACCTTTATGGCATCAAAAGGTTTTACATCAACCTCTTTGGTTATAATGTTGCCGCTGCCTTCAAGGCTTATGTTTTTTTGTTGGGCCTGTACGGCGGTAAAGCCGAAGATAGCCGATAAAATGGCGAGTGATATGTTACGCATAATAGTGGGTTTTATATTAACGAAATATTTCGTACATCTAAATAAGTGCATGTTTTCTGCTTCATTCAATTAATTATGGCGGGCGGTGTTTAAACAGGGTAAATGGTTAAAGCGTAATTTTTTCAAATGGTTTAATACCTGTTGTTAGTGCTGTTGATAAAAAGGCTGTTATATTTGAAACCAAATTGCTGCAATGAAGAAGTTACTTTACGCCATCCTCTGCCTTTGTATTAGTACCAGTTGTTTTGCCCAAAAAACATTTAACGCTGCGGACAGGCCCAAAAACCTTAGTGATACAGCCTTGCTTGAACTGGTGCAGAAACAAACTTTCCGCTACTTTTGGGAATTTGGCCACCCCATAAGCGGCATGGCAAGGGAGCGCAGCAATGTGGCTTACGATTATGGCGATGAAGTGGTTACAACAGGTGGCACTGGTTTTGGCGTAATGGCTATGGTGGTGGCGGCCGACCGTAAATGGGTACCCCGCGACAGCGTTACTGCCCGGTTGTTGAAGATGATTAAATTTCTTGCCAAGGCAGATGCTTACCATGGCGTGTTTCCCCATTGGTTAAACGGGGCTACCGGCAAAATAATCCCTTTCAGCCGTAAGGATGATGGTGGCGACCTGGTGGAAACATCTTTTCTTTTTCAGGGCCTTTTGTGCGCCAGGCAATATTTTAATGGTAATAACGCTGCGGAGCAGGAGTTACGCAACCGCATTACCTGGTTGTGGAACGATGTGGAATGGAACTGGCATACACGGGGCGGCCTCGACTTGCTGTACTGGCACTGGAGCCCCAATAACGGCTGGAGCATGAACTTTGAGCTGCGCGGCTGGAACGAAACACTTATAACATATATACTTGCCGCTTCTTCCCCCAACTACTCAATAAATGCCAGTGTATACAATAAATGCTGGGCACAAAGCAGCCATTTTAAAAATGGCAAACAGTTTTACGGTGTTACACTGCCGCTGGGTTTTGATTATGGCGGCCCGTTGTTTTTTACACATTATTCCTTTTTGGGGTTAGATCCTCATGGGCTTAAAGACCAGTATGCCGACTACTGGCAGCAAAACTATAATCACACCATCATTAACTATAAGCATTGCGTA
>CAZRDD010000531.1:0-3818 GCA_964598675.1 uncultured Parafilimonas sp. | reverse complement strand
AACCACACCGCCGGAGGGTTTTACCCATTCCAGCAGGGCATGGTTGTTCATCCAGCTTTCCAGTATGGCGAAGCAGGCCTGCACCTCGTTTTGTACGGAAGGAAAATACAGCGCTTTTTTAAGCAGGTACTGGTAGCAAATTTCTTCATCCACAATTGAATTACAAATATGTATCTGCTCCTTTGCTGCCAGGAAGAGCGTTTGCAAAAGAGGGTCTTTGCTAATAAGCCAGCCCAGCCTTATGCCGGGTATGCCATACGCTTTTGATACAGACGATACGCTGATGGCCCTGTTGCTTAATGTTGCCACCAACGGCGTTGGGCTGGTAAATGCCAGGTCGCGGTAGGTTTCGTCGGCCAGCAGGTAGCACCCGTGTTTTTCGGCCAGTGTACACAATGCCAAAAGGGTTTCGGTAGAAAGCACTGTACCGGTTGGGTTGTGCGGGGTGGTGATGCTGATGAGTTTTGTATTGGGCTGTATAGCGGCGGCAACTCGTTCAATATTCAGGGCATAGCCGTCTTCAAAGGCAAGGTCAATATAGGTGATGGCGCAACCGATGGCTTTGGGTGTTTCAATATTAGTGGCGTAATTGGGGCGCACCACAATTAAATGGTCGCCCGCAGTAAGCAACGAGGTTTGAATAATAAACAATGCCCCCGCAGCGCCCACCGTTAACAGTACATCGTTACCGCTGATGCCGTTATGTTCACCCGCTATCAGTTGCCTTAGCTCCGGTTTGCCAATATGGTCGCCATAGGCAATTACCAGTTGGTTAAGGTTTATATCCACCTCGCTAAACTGCACATCGCGCACGGAGCTTTCCGCAAGGTTGCTCTCAATGGTGCTGTAGCCCAGGCTTTCGGGCGATTCTATTTCAATGGGCATACGGGTGTAGTGCATCGTATTGTTTTTATGGCAGTGCTGTATGTGTTTAATTGTTGGGGGCAGCCCCAACGATATATCTTAAAGAAGCTATTTTAACCTACCGCTGTTTTACCACCAGCAGCCAGCCTTTGTTTTTTTCAACGGGTATGGCTTCATCAATGGCAAAGCTGCGGGCGGGCTGAAAGTTGTTTATGGCGGCGGCTTCAATCACCGCTTTATCTGCATCAATGCCAATTGCTTTCCAGTCAATCTGCAGCTTAATGTTTACGGTGGTATCAGCCCAGCTTGCCAGCGCAATTAAGGCAGTACCCGGCTTTTTGTACACGGTGGCTAAAACGCTGCTGTCGGTTGTTTTAACGGGGCATTTGCTGCTCCAGTAACCAATCATTTCGCTGCCTTTTATGCCAAAAGCATCCCATGCCTGCCATATCGGCCTCGGGTCGCTGCCGTCAGACCACCCCAGCCGGTTCGTCATACCGTACACCATGCCGCGCCAAAGGTTGCCATCATGCTCCAGCATTTCGCCCATCAGCCCAAAAGGTATACCGCTTACCTCGGTTAAAAAAAAGTCGGGCTTGTTTTTTTCGTAATCAAAATATTCGCCAAACCACAAACGGTTAAGGTAGGGAAAATGCTCCATATACAGCATGGCGCTGTTGTTAAACCCATCCGATTTATTATACTGGTTGGCCGAATGAAGGTCCAGTATGCCGGGGTGGCCATTTTGGGTTAATACACGCTTTATCCGCCTCATGGTAATGCGGCCCAACGCCACATCACCCAGGTAAATGCCATCAATGCCCACATTGTTTACCAGCCAGTTCATCCCTTCTACATAGTAGTTGTGCCAGCGGTTCATGCCGCTGTTAATAATGGCCGCGTCTTTAATTTCGGGTACAAACCAGGCGGCAATATAATCGTTGCTCACATGCTCCTGCAGCCAGCTAAAGCCACCGCCTTTGCCGGGCGAATACACCTCGTGCCCCAGGCTGCGCAGGGCAAATGTTTCGTAAGCATGGTTGCTAAGCTCCCTTACGGTATTGTATATTTTTACTTTAAGCCCCAGGTTGTGTGCGGTATCAATATACCCCTTCATTTTTTGCCACTCAATAAACGGGTAGTTTATCCACGGGTTAATAGGGGTGGCGTGGTGAATGTTAACCACTGTGGCACCGGATGCCTTAATGGTATCAAGGTTATTGTACTTGTGGTAAAAACGGTTATCCCATTGAAAATTAGTATTGATGGTATGGAAGGGGGTGATGAGCAGCGTGAAGTTGTAATAAAGCACATCGCCTTTTTTTAACTGGCGCGGGCCGCTGTAATTGTTGGCCACAATGTTACCACCACGCTCCCAAATGCCGATGCCGCCTTTGTTATTGTTACCCCAGGAGGAGGGCAGCAGCAACGGCTTTTGCAAATAGAAGTTTGTGTTTAAGGGGCGTACATATTTTTCATCGCGCAGGCTGTATTGCAGGCCCTGGTTTACGGTACCTATCCATGCGCCATCCTGGTTTTTATTGGCCACATCCCAATGCCAGCTAACGGTATCGGGGCGCAGGCCGCCTTTTTGCCCAAGGCCCATCATGTATTTGGCCGCCTCCTTTTTAAAGGTAATGTGCATCATGGTTTCCTTAAAGTCAGCATCCTGCAGGGCGGTAACTTTAACAGTATAATTTATAAACCCGTCAAACTCCAGCGATGCAGCCACATCCATCTGCAGGGTATCGGCAATCAAGCTGGTGGCCGTCCATTGCACGGTGCCGGGTTCCTTTTTGGTAAAAACAACGCCGTTGGGCTTAAAGGGCATATCCTCCCCATTGCTGGCCCGCCTGAAATGAAAATGAATCGGCTCGCTTAACAGGCTGTTGGGCTGGGTGGTGTAGCCCGTCATTTCCTCGTTAAAAAAAGTTTGTATTTGCTGCGGCAGGCCCCTGTCGTTCAACTCCACGGTACGGCCAAGCAGGCTTACGGTGTTGCCCTGCACCTGCAAGGGGGTGTAAGGGGCAATTACTGTATTATCCTGCGCAAGGGTGCTGTTAAGCCAGTGCAGGCGCGTCATTTTTTGAGGCTCGCCAATATTGCCCTCTTTAGCCATTTTACTGGTAACGGTAAGGGTGATGGCCACTGTTTTTACCGTGGCGCCAGCCGCCGATACTTTGGCAAACCCTGTGTAGGTGCCTGCAGGCAAGGTTTGCGGTACGGTAAACGCGCACCACAATGCCTGCACTTTACCGGCAGCAATGGCCACCTTGTTTTTTATTACAGCGCCATCGTAGCCGGTGCCATCGGTATTGATGCATGAAATATCTTTTGCTGGTATGGTATTGCCTGCTGCATTGGCCAGGGCCGAAAACTGCACCTGCACATCGCTTACATCCTTAAGGGCATATATGCCAAGTTGGTAGGTGTAGTGTTCTCCTTTATCGGCCACGCCTTTAAAGCGGTTGGTTACGCCTTTTTGTATCCAGCGCTGCGGCAAATCATCTGTCATCCTTATAGAATACTCCCTGTCTTCGGGAAACACCAGAAAAGCCTCCTGGCTGTATTTGCTTTTTAGCTGGGCTGTTTCAGCGGCGGTGGCAATAACCTCCATCGGGTAAAAGCTGTTTAAAGCGTTTGCCGATTGTATTTGGGTACAAACGGCATTGGGTTTTAAGGCTGCGGCGTTAAAAGAGGCCAGCCATTGCGGTGTGGCCGTGGTATCAGGTTTAAGGTACCTGCCTTTGGGGTAATTGCTCCGCCCCTCGTTTTTATAGGGCATGTAGTACACATAGTAGGTACTGCTGCCGGGGTTGGGCGCAAAACATATTTCGCCATGCTCGCGGTTAACGGTAACGGTGGTGGCATTAAGCACCCTTTGCAGGGTTTTGGCATCCTGCACAATAACCCTTTTGTGTTGGGGTTCCTCATCCCTGCGCCGCCATTCAATG
>CAZRDD010000530.1:0-3820 GCA_964598675.1 uncultured Parafilimonas sp. | reverse complement strand
AGCACCGCCTTATGATGAAATTTATAGGATAGTTCCAAATAGTTTTTGTTGCCGGTAATAGCATACATATTTACCAGGGCCTCATTCATACCGCCATGCTCGCAATCAAGCATTTTTTGCAATTGTGCATCGGTAAGGTTTTTTAATTCACCGTTTATCCAAACGCAAATTTTATTCAGTACCTCAAGGCTTTGTGTATTATCGCAATACAGGTAGGCATCCATCAAACCTGCCATTACTTTGTGCATGGTATACCAGGGTACCCAGGCACCGTTAAGGTCAAAACCTTTTGAGCGTATATCGCCACGCGCCACCTGCGCAAAAACAGTATCCTCATTGGGCACGCCACCCACATAGCCTGTTTTACGTGCCTGCTGGCAACGGGCCAGCTCGCTAACCATATAATCAACCCTTTGTTTAAAACGCTTATCCTGCGTGGAGGCATACATCATGGCACAGGCAGAGAGGTAATGCCCCAGCGTGTGGCCCGAAATGGTTTCGCTTTCCCACCCGCCATAAATGTCGCCCTTGGCAGGCAGCCCCGCATATTCGTAAAAACGGTGCAGCAGGCGGTTGGGTTCAAGCTCCAGCAGGTAGGCCGCATCCAACTGCATGGCCTGCTTAAAAAGCCCCCCGGTTACCTGTACATCCTTAATATCAAACGCATAGGCTTTAACCGGCACTACGGGCTTCACCTTTATTTTGGCATTGTTCAATTCGGGTACATAGCTTTGGGCAACGGCACTGCAAGCCATTGTACAAAAAACAAGTATGGAGAGTGTAAACTTTTTCATATTACCAATTTTACCAGCCAAACGGAAGTAGTGTTTAATTTATTGAGTATAAAAATGACTAAATATCCGCTAAAACGCGTGTCGTATTTTCACGAAAAGTTATCAATAAATAACCAATTTATGGCTTTCCTGCAATCTTAAAGGGCAAAATAAGTAAAGGAGCAGCAATTGCAGGTTATCTTATGCTAATTACAGCCAGCTTTTATGTTTTTATAATTTTCATTTATGTAACTGCCAAGCAGGTTTGCTTTACCAATGCTATAAAAAGCAACTTGCTTCAAATCGGTAAAATAAATTACCCTTATGTTAAAAAAGGTTAACTGCACAAACAGTTAACCAGTAATTTAGAACAGTAAAATATTTTATATGTTTCAACATAAAAGGCTTTTGTGGTTAACAACCATTGCCTGTTTTTTTACCCTTTTTGTGCATGCACAAAAAAGCACATTTGCATTTACTGTGAGCATGAACGAACCAGCCACACATATATACCATGTAAGCCTTGCCTGCAAAAGTGCTAAAAATGCAACTACTGATTTTAACATGCCCGTTTGGACACCCGGCTACTACCAGGTAATGGATTACGCAAAAGCGGTAAGCCACTTCTCAGCAAAGGACGAAAATGGCAATAACCTTGTTTGGGAGAAAACAGCAGGCAGTACCTGGCGTGTACACAGCAGCAATAACAACAAAATTATACTTAGCTACGATGTACTTGCCGAAAAACAATTTGTTGCCGAAGCTTACCTTGATGAAACGCGCGGCTACCTGCTACCAGGTGCCCTTTTTTTATACACCAACAATGCCCTGCGCCACCCTGTAACCGTGCAGGTAAATGCATATAAGGGCTGGAGTGGGCTAATTGCAACCGGACTGGATAGCCTGCCTGGCAAGCACAACACCTTTTATGCTGCTGATTTTGATGTGCTGTACGACAGCCCCCTGCTTACCGGCAACCTGGAAGTTTTACCAGCCTTTACTATTAAAGGCAAACCGCATAATTTTATCGGTTACAATCTGGGCAGTTTTGACCGCAAGCAGTTTATGGCAGACCTGCAAAAAATTGTGCAAAGCGGCATTGATATTATTGGCGATATACCCTATACCCATTATACTTTTTTAGCCATTGGGCCAGGCATGGGTGGCATTGAGCACTTAAACTCATCATCATTAAGTTTTAGTGGCGGCGAAGGTTTTGACAGCCCCGAAGCCTTAAAACACCTGTACAGTTTTATTGCACACGAATACTTTCACCACTACAACGTTAAGAGGATACGCCCCATTGAGCTTGGCCCTTTTGATTATACCAAGGCCAACAATACAAAATTGCTGTGGGTTTCAGAAGGGTTTACTGTATATTACGAATACCTGATGCTGCGCCGCGCAGGGCTTACTACAGACGATGATTTGCTGAATGCTTTTGCCCACAATATACAGGCTTACGAAAACAAGCCCGGCCACTTGTTTCAATCTGCCGCGCAGGCAAGTTTTGAAACCTGGGATGATGGCCCTTTTGGCAGAACGGGTGATGAGGCTTACAAAACCATTTCGTACTACGACAAAGGGCCAGTATTGGGCCTGATGCTTGACTTTGCCATAAGGCATGCCACCAACAACAAACAATCGCTGGATGGGATTATGTGTACACTGTACCGTACTTATTACCAAACCAAAAAAAGAGGCTTTACTGATGAAGAGTTCAGGCAGGTTTGCGAGCAGGCCGCCGGCACAACTTTACCCGAATTGTTTGATTATGCATACACCGTTAAGCCGGTAGATTACCCTAAGTATTTTGCGTATGCAGGGCTGGGTATTGATACTTTGCCACGCCCCCTGCCCGGTGCGTATACAGGAATACATGCCAGAGAAAAAAATGGCGCACTTGTTATTACCGAAGCCGAATGGAACTCCCCCGCGTGGAATAACGGCCTGCGTGCAAACGACACTATTGTTACCATCAATGGCGCTAAAGCGACTACACAGCTATTGAAAGAGGTGCAAGAAAAAAATAAGCCGGGCGATAAGGTTCAACTTGTTGTATCAAAAAACAATACAACTGTAACCGTTGATATTATTACCAGTACCAAATATGAAAAGCCTTTTACAATAACACCGTTGCCCAACCCCAATGCGCTGCAAGCTTCTATTTATAAGGCATGGAGGGAGAAATAAGATTTTCTGTTTGCAATTACTTTTATAAACAAAAAGCAGCTATTGAAAACATGTCAATAGCTGCTTTTTCCTTGCTGTATATAAACCGCTTAGCCTTTTCTGCTTACGGCAACTTATAATACTTCCACTGTGTTTTGTAATCCTGTGTAATAGGCTGATTGCTTAATATGTTGCGCAGCATTTCAACAGGCATGGCGTTTTGCTGCATTACTGCATCGTGGTATTGTTTAAGCGTAAGTTTGCCTTTGCCGGTAAGCTCATGTTGCAGGGCCATAAACTGCAGGCCGCCCATCATATAAGCTACCTGGTACAATGGGCTATACCCGCCTACAAATGAGCGGCGCACTTCCCCTTCAGCATTGGCCCGTTCGTGGCCAACCCTCTCTACAAGAAAATCAATACACTGTTGCGGTGTCCATTTCTGCATGTGATAATTAAGGGAGAAGATAATGCGTGCGCAACGGTGCATGCGCCAGAACAGCATACCAATGCGGTCTTCAGGCGATTTAGGAAAGCCCTCGTTCCATAAAGTCATTTCCCAGTATAAGGCCCAGCCTTCCGTCCAAAAAGGGGTATCGTAATGGCGGTAGGTGTTTACATGCTCATTCATAAACTGTTGCAGGTAGTGGCCAGCAATAAGCTCATGGTGTACAGTGGCCCTGCTAAAATGCGGGTTATTACCACGCATGCTCATCATCCTGGCATCATAATCCATCGTATTGGTTGGGTAGGATACAGAAAATTCCTCACCACCATAAAAAAATGGGTTAACCAATTGCTGTTTTGGGCTCATCATTACAATACGCCAGGTTTCTTCTGCCAGTGGCGGTATGGTAATAAGGTCTTTGGTTTTT
>CAZRDD010000529.1:0-3823 GCA_964598675.1 uncultured Parafilimonas sp. | reverse complement strand
AATATTTTCCTCATGGTAAGGGGCGTTTGTATATGCGGCAACCGTTTGCCGCCCACGCAATTTAGGGTATTTGGGCTATGCATAAAAGGGTGGTTGGGGGGAGAAGAGGTTTTTTTTGGGGGATGAGGCCCGGCAGTTTGTACCAGGGGTGGGGTGCAAATAAAAATAACATAAAAATATTATCCTACTAAAATGATAGACTAAATAGATATATCCTTATTTTCGCACCCTAAACATTTATAGCTATGTCAACATCAAATAATTTGCTGCAGCAGGAAACCAGCCAGGTACATGCCGAAGTGCTGGCCGCCAATGAAAACTATGCCGACAGCTTTGGCGATAAGGCCAATTTGCCATTGCCGCCGGGCAGGCGTTTTGCCATACTAACCTGTATGGATGCCCGGTTAGACCCCGCCAAATACGCCGGGTTGGCTGAAGGTGATGCCCACGTTATACGCAATGCGGGCGGCCGCGCCAGCGATGATGCCATACGCTCCCTTATTATATCGCATAAGCTATTGGGTACCAGGGAGTGGTTTGTAATACACCATACCGATTGCGGTATGGAACTGTTTACCGATGATATTATACGCGGCCTGCTGGCAGGCGGCCTTACCACCGCCACAGTTGATGAAAATGGTTGGCGCAACCTGGATGAAAGCGGCGGATCGAACGAGGCAAAATTTATATCGTTCCTCACCATAAGCAACTTAGCCAAAAGTGTTACTGAAGATGTGGTGCGCATAAAAACACACCCCCTGGTAAATAAACAAATACCGGTATACGGTTATATATACGATGTTAAAACGGGCAAACTGGTAGAAGTACCAGAGGCTACTGAGGCTGGCCGCGCCCAATAAACGGCTTTAAAATTTCTAAGGCAAGCAATCGAATGCAGGGCGGTGTTTCTACACTGCCCTTAGTTTTTTTGGGGGGCAGGTAGCCCAGTATGCACCGGGCGTTATTACCTGTTTATTATTTTTCTAATATATCTTGCCCTTCCGCTGTTTATTACTGCGCGTACATACCATTTCATTTCCTATTTTTATCTGCTTATTTAAAAAGTTGCACTATGGTACCATCAATGCGCGAGTGGTTTAATACCAATTTTACCGAAGAAAAATACCAGGCTTACCTGCACGAACTTAGCGCCCCGCACCCCGGTGCGCTGGATTTTAGGGTGGCCGAAACACCTGTTTTTGTAGATAAAGCCTTTACCGGTAAAATGCTCTCCGCCTGCGAAAGCATTGTGGATGTTATTACCCAGTACAATTTTAAACAGCTTACCTCTCACGCCATACCCGATGAGGTAAGGGTGCCCAACGAAAACAGCCATACCCATTTTATAGCCTTCGATTTTGGTATTTGCGAGGATGAAGAGGGCCAGCTGGTGCCTAAGCTTATTGAAATGCAGGGCTTCCCCACGCTGTTTGCCTTCCAGGCGTTTCAGCCCGGGGTGGCCGAAAAGCATTTTGCACTGCCTGCCGGTTACACATCGTACCTTAACGGCTTTAACAAACAAACCTACCTGCAACTGCTTAAGGAGATTATTGTGGCAAATCATGCCCCCGAAAACGTGGTGCTGCTGGAAATTTTGCCGCACCAGCAAAAAACAAGGATTGACTTTTACTTTACCGAAGATTACTTAGGCATACCCATTGTTGACCTGGCCGATGTTATTAAAGAAGGCCGCAAACTGTACTACGAAAAACAGGGCCGCCGCATAGAAATAAAACGCATTTATAACCGCATTATTTTCGACGACCTGCAGCAGCAAAGCGCCGCCCTGCAGGAGAAAGGAAAAATACTGCTGGAAGACCTTGACGTGGAATGGGCCCCGCACCCCAACTGGTTTTACCGCATCAGCAAGTTTACCCTGCCCTATCTGCACCACGACTGCATACCCGAAACACGTTTTTTAAGCGATATAAAGGTTCTGCCCACGGACCTTGAAAACTATGTGCTTAAGCCGTTGTTCTCCTTCTCCGGCCAGGGGGTGGTGATTGATGTTACCCAGGCCGATATTGATAAGGTAACCGACCCCCACAACTGGATACTACAACGCAAAGTAAAATACGCCGATGTTATTAAAACCCCCGATGGCCCCGCCAAAGCCGAAATAAGGATTTTTTATTTTTGGAAAGATGGCAATGCCCGCCCCATAGCTACCCAAAACCTTGCCCTCCTTGGCAATGGCAAAATGATTGGTGTACGCTGCAGTGAGGATAAAGAATGGGTTGGCGGAACGCTGGCCTATTTTGAGGAATAGGGGGAGGGAAGACGGCGAGACATTAGGGGGTATAAACAAAGCACTAAAACTGAATTAAGGTTTAGTGCTTTGTAATGAAAAGTAGATAGTGGCGGGGAATACACTCTTGTCTAGTTCTCCGAAACTATTGGGCTGGTTACCAAATGAAATTATGTTGTTGGCTTATATAAGTTTTACGATACAATTTGACTTGCAAATAAATTGCCATTGTGTCAGTGTAATGAAGTAATATTAAACGGGCTGTTTTTAAACTTGCGAAATTGCTTTTTTGTTTTGAGGTTTAAAAATGATAAACAGCTATCGCTTAATTGTTCATTGACATAAATCCTTTCTGGCCTTTTCCTTGCCCCCAATCGGCAATCAGGTGTCTGTCCAGTTTCTTAAATTCTGCTTTGCTTATATTTTTTGTTTTCAAAGCGATCAAATACTTATCTACAATGTCTTTTTGATCGAAATACCAAATCCCGATAGCCTGGCTATATTTATCATTGTATAATTTGCAAAGACTGTTGTTAATTTGTGTAAGCCTCGATTTATCTGATAAATAAACGTACACATTCAAATAATATCCATTACCCACTGCCTTTTCAATATTGTAATATTTACTTAAGGTATCTTGTTTAATTAGGTCATTCGATATGTTTTTTTCAGGGCTTTCAAAATTCCCGGCAACAATGGAACCGTCTATATATAAACCTTTAAGTTTCCAACTTTCTTTTTTTTCTGGGTTGCTGCCAAGATATTTTAAATCACATATGTAGTTTGATCTTGTTTTTACACCAAATGAATTGTTAGCGTTGAAATGATATTTAACCGTGTATACATCATTTGTAAGAGATACATCAGGTGAAGCTGTGAAGTAATCAAAATCAGCAGATGAAGGATCTTTTAAGTAGTCCTTTATGTAATTTGTACTGATAATGTAGGCGTAGTTAGAGAGAGATTTGGAATTGTCCTGATTGTTTCCCGAACAGCCCTTTGAAAAAAAGATAGCAAATATGCCCAAAATCACGCAAAATAGAATCATTCCGGCGGCAACTTGCTTACAACTGTATACTGGAGGGGGTTGTGGGTTGGGTTTTGACATAACATTTTTTTTGGTATTACCAAAATGGGTTTATTGGTTAGCTGGAAAATTAGCAATAGCTTGCCTATTAACCAAATTTCTTTTATTCCGAATTATTATTTAATAATTGATTTCACTCGCTCTTAAGGTGGTGATTATGCAAGGTTTTTGTAAAAGTAAATCTGCGAAAGATTTATTCAAGCTAAATAGTTTATGCGATAGCCGAAATAAATAGGCATAAGTTGTAGCGTGTTTGTTTACAATGGCAAAAGGCTTTGTACAATTTCGTTATAACACTTTCCCTAAATCTGCCCCTCATCTCCCCCCACTAACCTAAAACTTCAACTTTTATATAGATTTATTGTGCAACTTGCAGTATACTAAATACAAAACCTGCCGGATGAGAAATAGTGTTTCACTGTTTTTGATGTTTTTTGTGCTTGTGTTAAACGCAGCTGCACAGGATAATTATGAAATTCAGATTTACG
>CAZRDD010000528.1:0-3833 GCA_964598675.1 uncultured Parafilimonas sp. | reverse complement strand
TTGTTTCTTGCTAATCTATCGGCGGGCGATACGGTACTCTCCCATTACTCACTGTACGGTGGCACACACGAGCTGTTGCACAAGGTACTTGGCCAAAGTGGCGTAAACACCATTATTGCCGACCTTAGAGATTTAAACGTAGTTGAAGACACTATAAAAAACAACCCCGCCATAAAGCTGGTACATATTGAAACCCCGGCAAACCCCACCATACAATGTGTGGATATTGATGCGGTAAGCAAAATTGCAAAACAACACGGCCTTATTGTTACTGTGGATAATACCTTTGCCACCCCGTATCTTCAGCAGCCCTTTTTATACGATGTTGATTTTGTAATACACTCTACCACAAAATTTCTTAACGGCCACGGCACTGCCATTGGCGGTGTGTTGGTTGGTAAAGACCTTGATGTGATGAATGGGAAAGTGTACAAATGGTACAAACTGCTTGGCGGCAACAGCAATGCTTTTGATGCCTTTATGCTTATTGTAGGTATGAAAACGCTGGAACTAAGGATGGACAGGCATTGCAGCAATGCCGTTGCTGTGGCTGATTATTTAGTGGGCCACCCCGCTATTGAAAAAGTAAATTACACCGGGCTTACTACTCACCCCGACCATGCAACAGCCCTAAAACAAATGAAACACCCGGGGGCAATGATGAGCTTTGAATTAAAAGGCGGGCTTGAAGCAGGCAAACGGTTTATTGACCGCCTGCAAATGTGCGTAAGGGCTGTTTCGCTGGGTACGGTTGATACGCTCATCTCCCACCCGGCTTCTATGAGCCATTTTGGTGTGGCCCGCGAACAAAGGCTTGAGTATGGCATTACCGATGGCCTTATACGAATGAGTGTTGGTATGGAAAATATTGCAGATATTTTAAACGACCTTGAGCAGGCTTTAAAATAACCCTGCGTTAACAGTACAATGCCCCGGCGCATTTTTATATGAGCCGGGGCATTAATATTAGCTGTTACAAGCGCTTGTGTTAGTATCAGCTTAAAAGCGGAGTTTTACAAATACTACCACCTGGCATAATCAACATCATAGTTGCCTTTTATGCGCTCCATAGATGGGTTATAATAACCAAACTTCACATTAGGAAACTCCTCGTGTATCAATTCCATTAACTGTTTCACCCCCAGCATTTCGCCGGTTTCCACAACTCCAATCTGGCCAAGATACCAGTCTGGGTCAATATTAAAATTCCGCCATTGTATCATGGTAAGGTCTGTATCAATAATCAGTTGGCGCAGGGCTTCATATTCCTCCACGGTATCTGTCATCCCCGGAAAAACAAAATAGTTTATGCTTGCCCAGCCGCCATAACTGCGCACCACTTTCAGGCTCTCCACAATATCCTTAAACTGGTAGTTGTTTGGCCGGTAATAAGGTGTATAAATATGGCTGCGTGCGGAGTTGGTACTAACCCTTATGCAGTTAAGCCCTGCCTCGCACAATGCCCGCACCGCATCGGGCTTTGAACCGTTGGTGTTAATATTTATGCTTCCTTTATCAGTATGCTTCCTTATTTCAATAATGGCACTGCGTATGGTTTCCCACATAAGCAGGGGCTCGCCCTCGCAACCCTGCCCAAAACTAATAATGGGGTATGGTGCATTCATTAAGTGTGGCACGGTAAACTCCACAATCTCTTCGGCAGTAGGTTTAAACGTAAGTCGGTCCTGGGTAGATACAATGGTTTCTTCCTCTGGCTGAAACGAAATACAACCTATACAGTTGGCGTTACATGCGGGGGAGGTTGGCACCGGGCACTCCCACCTGTCCAGCGCAAAATTGCGGGCAGCCGGGCAATGGTAGGTATTGCAGCAATTATCCATTAAATGCTTTACCAGGCGGTTATGGGGGTAGTTTTGCAAAAGCTTCATTGCCCCGCCCTGTACTTTTTTATCGTCGTAGCCAGCACATTCCTGGCGTATATCCTGTTCAATTCTTACTGCAGGTACATAAAATTTATTGTTGTACCAGGCGGCAGCAGTATAACAAAACAGCGGCAGCGTGGGCGCTTCGGGCAACGTTTCGTAGGCAGCAATGTACAAGCCTGTATGTGCCGGGGGAATAAAGGCGGCTACCGCCCAGCCTTTCTCGCAAAGGCGCATATCGCCGGTAAGTACATCAATACCAATACCGCGCCTGCCCGGTAATTCGTAAAGGTTGCCACCGTTGGGTAACTCTATCCAGTCTTCTACGGGTACAAGAAAAGCATCCCAACCGGCCCGGCCGGTAGCGTAAAGGCTGGTATCTTCAAAAATATTCCCCTTACCATCGGAGTATAATAAATATGGTGATTGAGGTAACTCGTGCATGTATTAATTTGTTAAACGGTAGTAGCCCAAACAGATTAAGGGCAACAATAAGTAATTAAAATCTGGTGATATTCCCCCTGTAATAGCCAATAATCATCAGCCCCGAACTTTCAAGGCGCAAAACTCGTTAAATTTTGCTGTATAATGCGCACTAATATTATCGGCCACCTCTTTTTGAAAAAGCCTGTTGTTTTTGCAGTCTATAGTAAGCAGGCCATCTTTTATTATTACATTGTTAAGCTCACTCCAGGTATAATGCCTGGTAAAAATGCCCTTAATGGCAACACCATCGCTGCCTGCGGACACTACAACAGGGTTATTGATGCGGGTTTGTAAAACACCTGCTATTATTACCATTGTGCCTATGGCAAAACCAAAACCAGCCTGGTAAAACCATGCAAGGCCGGTAATTACAAAAATAATATACAGGTATTTTTCTGCCCACCGGCCGCTGCGTATGCCAAAGTATCCAATGGCCGATACAACAGCCAATGCGGCAACACCAGATAATTCAACGGGGCTGAATACAACAAGGTATTTGTATATGAAAGAGGCGTAGGACAATGCCAGCAACAGTATTGAAACGTTGCCCAATCCACGTGTGCCGCTGTTTTTAATAGCTATGGTAAATGGAGGAAGGGCTTCTTCGTAATCCATAATAGTAAAAAGTATTTGCAAATTTTATAGATGAATGCCAACATAAGCACCCGCCCTCAATAAAAATGCAAATATCAATAAATCAACTGTTACTTTTTACCAGGTAATTACAAAGCTTCCATAAAATGCGCGAGGCCACATTGGCATCCATATTGTTTTCGCCAACACCAACTTCTACAAGGTCAAAGCCTATCAGTTGCCTGCCGCTGTCAATAATCTTTTTAAACAGGTAAATAAGCTGTTCTGCTTCAAATCCCCCTGGCACAGGTGTACCGGTATGAGGGCACAATTTGGGGTCAAGCCCGTCTGCATCAAAACTTATATACACTTTTTGGGGCAGGTGTTCAATAATCTCATCGGTAATATGCTTCCACGTATCGCCCTCGTATTGGCGGCGTTTTATTTCCTGGTCAAAATAAGTAATAACCCGGTAATTGCTGTTGCATACATAATCCCACTCCTCCTGGCAATAATCACGCACGCCCAACTGCACAAGGCGCTTTAGCTGTGGCAGCGTGTTTAGCGTATTGTACATAACTGATGCATGCGAGTGTACAAATTTGTTGTACGATTTTCTCAGGTCGCAATGCGCATCTATTTGTAATACACCAAATTCACCATGTTTTTCGGCCAGTGCTTTCAAAATACCGAGGCTTATACTATGGTCGCCACCTATTAACCCAACCAGCTTGCCTGCATTTAAAAGGTCCAGCGTTTGTTCGTACACCCAGTTGTTTAATATTTCGCTGCCCTCATTAATTTCCTTCAGGCTCTTGCACATAAACTTGCTCTTGTCAACATCCTCCCCCTTCGCTATGTAATTAATAAAAAGCTCTGCTTCTTTTCTAA
>CAZRDD010000527.1:0-3837 GCA_964598675.1 uncultured Parafilimonas sp. | reverse complement strand
TGCTGCTGGTGCCAGCCAAATAACCGGCGGCATGGCCAATGTTACCGGTTATGCCAGTGGTAAGCCAAAAGGCGCTTAACAGGTTATCCTGCGCGTAGGGGGTGGGGGTATCATCATCAAGTACCAGGGCAAAATACTGCTGGCCAGAGTCCAGCTTTACATCAAATGTATTTTCAGCCCTTTTGGTTTTGGCAAAGGTTAAGCCATCGGGCAAAATGCTGGCGCCAGCTTCTGGCTGTATAAAGCAAAGCCTTTCGGCCACGGGGTTATAGTTATCATCAAACAGGGTTAAACGCAATATGCCTTTAAGCATATTTTTTGTGGAGAAGGCATGCACAAAGGCCGAGTTGTTGTTGGGGATGCTTGCCCGGTAAACAATGGTATTATCAACAGTACCCACTAATTTATAGGTGGCATTGGCAGGCACATTTCTAAACCGAACGGCAAATTGCAGGGCAGTATCCTGCTGTTTTACCACAAGGCTTACGCCGGTATTGGCCACCGGAGGCAACGTGGTTTGCCGGGTAATGCCGTTGTTGCCTTGTACTACCACCTGGTAGGTGGTGCCCGCCTGCGGCGTAAAGTTAAACGAGGCAACCGTTTGGTTGAGCGATTGAAAGGTAACAAGTTTTTGCTGCGGCTGCAGGCTGTCAATAAGGTAGCCCTGCCATTGCTGCGGCAGGTTGCCGTTTGAAAACAGGCGCACCACCACGCGCGCAGGTATGTTTTGTAAAAGGGCGCCCCCTTCGGTAAAGGCTGCAGCCTGCCAGGTTGTTGGCGTGGGTTGCAGTTTTTCGGGCGAATCGGGGTTGTAAATAAGCAATGGGTTAATGTATTGAAAAGCCTCATCGTAATTAAGCATCCAGTTGGTGTAGGCACGCAGGTAATACACGTTTTCGGCTGTTGAATCGGGTATGGCTATGCCGCCCTGTGCAATGCCGCTTATTACCGGTATACGTTGCCGGGCAATAACGTTTTTTTGCTGGTTTAGCAGCTCAATATAAAGGTTGGTTGATATATTGGAGAGCTGGTAGCCTGCAAATACAAATGCCTTATAGGCAATGGTTTCGCCCGCCACGTAGCTGGCTTTGTTGTATGCAAGGTACACTTGCTCTGGCTGATAGTTGTCGGCCAGGGTATTGATGGCGGTATCAATTTTATCCTGCGCGGGGGCGGGCAGTATTGATGTAATAAAAACGGTAATAAATGCGTACAAAGTAACCTGATAGCTTTTCATGGCTGTTTTTTTATGGGTTTATCTACTGCTTACTGTTTAACGGGCTGTGTGGTAATTGTACTGGCTGCCAAAGCCTGTTGCTGGTTATAAAGGGGCTGCATATTTACATACTGTTGGGTTTTAGGGTAATGAACTGTAATTTGTTGTAACTAAGGCGCTTAAATTAATTAAACTAACAAGCCTTTTACCTTATTGCAGCAGGCGGGGCTTATACTGTTGCGGATAATACTGTTTGTTTAAAATTTAATTAATGCCGATGTAAATAAAAGGAAAAAAGTTGAAACGATGTACACCCATGCGATGATATTGTTCAATTTTGTGTATTCATTAATTTCTTCCTTTAGGTATTTTTTATACTTATGCTTATTTACAAAAATTATGTTAAAGACTAATAATGCTATAACATCAACACCAAGCGTAACCCCCGGCATATACTTTAGCCATATAGCTGCCCACAGGTGAATACAAATAATATTAACGGCAGTGATTATATTGAAGGAGATAAAAAGTGACAGCCAACACAATGCAGAAAATTCGGGGATTTTTTTATAATTATACTTGCAGCCCCATTTGTAAAATGTGCAATAAATGATTTTTAAAAAGTTGAACATTCAGCAGGCTTTTTGGGTGTGATAAACCGGGTTTATAACAACTTAATTTATGTGTGAAAGTATTGATAATACCCGAACGGTTTTATATTAACAGCAAAATAGGTGCTACAGGCTATTTGCCAGGCGTTTTGGTATACCCCATTTTTTAAAATATCAGCCATAGCAACAATAATATAATATTGGCAATAACATACACCTTAATGGTGCTTCTCCATGCCTTTATTGCCAGTAAAAGTATAAATATGGTTAATGATATAATAAGAGGTGGGATAATAGTATATTCAACTAACTCGGTCTGCAGTGCTACACGGAAAATATCTTCCCCTTTTGCTGTTGCTGGTGATGAATGAATCTTTTTATATAGCTCCTGCAACTCCGGCTTCAGAAAGTATAGCGCAATTTTGCGTAACAGGTACGATGTTGTGTATATTACTACGCAGAACATCACAATTCTTCTTACCTCTATTTTTGTTTGCATTTTTTTTATATGGGGCAACCAGCGGCTGGTTTTGGAGTTAGTAAAAGGGTTTGTAAAATTATTAATGAAAGTAATGATAATACCCGAACGTTTTATATTAACAGCAAAGCAGCCGCTACAAATTATTTGCCTGTTTGTTACGTTTTGCCTCTTTTACATCTACATACCAGTCTATTAAAAAATTTAAATTTACTATGCAGTAAAACAATAATAACAGCAAGGTTAAAGGTTGTATTTCGGGCGTGGTTATTTGTTTATCGCCTATGTTAAACCCTATATACCAGGTATTGGTTTTTGCATAAAAACTAAGCAGGTTTACGGTAGCCAGCACCAGCAGGCCGCCGGTTATAAGTATGGCCTGCCTGTATTTAATAAAATAGCAGGCAGCGTTGGCCAGTATTAAAACCAGTGTTATGTAGTGTTTAAAAGTTGCCACATCATCGGTGGTAATAAAATCAAACCAGGTATACAGCAATATGCTGGCCACCACTATAAAGGGAAACGCTTTTGCCTACTTTTTATTCATACCGTTTAAAGGCAGGGTTTAAATAGTTTACTGCATGGCAGGTATTGCCTTTGCCGCTATACATGCAGGGTTATAATTGTCAATATTAGTTGCCTGGTTTTTAAAACATCTTTCAACATCAACATCAACAAAACCATTCTCTTACCTTCAACAAAACGTACCCTTGTTATGCTTTGCGCAGCAGCAGGGTAAGTATGCGTGGCAGGGTGGTGCGGTCGTTATCGTCAAAGTATTCGTTTATATCCACCGGGTGCAGGCCGTATTGCAGGGCAGGCTGCAAAAAGTCGCTAAGGTGGTGGTTAAAGCATTGCACTACGGTGGTGCCTTCGGCGGTTTCAAAGCGGGCCTTGCTGCCGCTGTATTGCTTAAAAGGGTGCAGCTCGCCAATGTACACATACCCGCCGGGGGCCAGGGCCTGGCTTGTTTGGTTAAAAATGTGGTGCAGGTTGCTAATATGCTCCAGCACCAGGCTAAAGGTAACCAGGTGGTAGCCGGTGCCAAAGGCCCAAGGGTGGTTAATATCGGCCTGGGTAAACTGTACTGCCGGGCTGGTAATTTTGGCTTTGGCTAAGGCCAGCATGCCGGGGCTAAGGTCAACAGCGGTAATGTGCTGTGCTTTTTGCAGCAGCCAGGCCGTATTTTTACCGGTGCCGCAGCCAACCTCAAGGCAGTTGGCAAAAGGTATGTTTGCCAGCACCTGGCGAAGGGCGGTGCCCTCCAGGTCGCGGGTTTTATTAAGGTTGGTATCGTACTGGCTGGCCCAGGCGTTGTAAGCTGTTTGTGCATCCATAGTAAACCTCCGCTTTTTTAGCGCCTGTAAATTTATGCAGGCAGGGTACCCAAAAATACCGGCAATTTTTATTTTTTTAAAACAGGTTTGTTATTTGGCAATACTCCCCTATATTTGCAGCCCTGAAACACAAAATGCCCAGGTGGCGAAATTGGTAGACGCACTGTGTTCAGGTCGCAGCGTTCGCAAGGATGT
>CAZRDD010000526.1:0-3840 GCA_964598675.1 uncultured Parafilimonas sp. | reverse complement strand
TCTTGCCCATTACTCATTTCAATTAACACAAAGCCATCCTGTGGCGGAGGAAATAGCTTCAGAGGCTTTTGTAAAAGCCTGGCGGATGCATTACAAACTGAATAGCTATACCGGTATAAAAGCTTACCTGTATAAGATTGTACACAGAGATAGTATTGAAGCTATATCAAGTGAAACCAGAAGAACAAAAAGTTACAGGCAACTACCACCACAAATTAACACAGAAACTCCTTTCGATAACATGGTACGCAGCGAAGTGTACCGGCTTATTCATACTGCACTTAAAGACCTGTCTCCCGCCAGCCGTAAGGTTATGATTATGCACTATCTTGAAGGCAAAACTACGGGCCAAATATCAAGAGAGCTTAAGTTACATCCCAGCACTGTTAAAACCCAAAAAACGAGGGGGCTACAGGCTTTGAGAAAGATTATTTCAAGGCCTATGTTATGGCTACTTTATTTTTTCGTTAAAATATTCTTACCTGCTTTGTAAACCTTTTTGTAATTTTTTTCCTTCTTATTTATTCATAGTTAGTTTAACTTAATGGTATGAAAGAGCATCCCTACAATGATATGGATAAAGCAGCCTACCGAACTGCTTACCTGATAGCAGGTTTTATAAGAAATACGCTGTCAGAAAAAGAGCATGATGAACTGGATAGCTGGGTAAATGAAAGTGACCACAACATGAAGCTGTTTGAAGACCTGACTGATGAAACAAATATTACTGCCAACCTTGAATGGATGGACAAAGTGCAGACGGAACAATCATACCAGGCCATGCAGGAAAAGGGGGCATTTAAAGCGACTTCCCCAAAGATTTATGACAGGAGAATTTGGCTTGCAGCAGCCTCAGTAATAGTGCTGCTTGGTGTGTTTTTTGTTTATAGATATACGGCCAGTAAACCGGGTTCTGTTGAAGATATTGTTACCACTGATACCACTTTGCTTAAACCGGGCGGTAACCGTGCCACCCTAACCCTTGCAGATGGAAAAGTAATTGATTTAACCTATGCTAAAACCGGGGCGATTGAAAGTGATTCGGGTTCTCATGTGAACAAAACCGCTGAAGGAGAATTAGTGTATGCAAAAGATAGTGGTGTAAGTAATACTGCTTCTTTTCATACACTTTCCACACCGGCAGGCGGCCAGTACCAGGTTACATTACCTGATGGTACCAAGGTATGGTTGAATGCTGCAAGCACTATAAAATATCCTCCGGCTTTTAGTGGTAATGAACGTAAAGTAATAATAACCGGGGAAGCATATTTTGAAGTTGCTAAGAATGAGAGAAAGCCATTTAGAGTATTGATGCCAGATAGTACTGCTGTTATTGTAACGGGCACTCATTTTAATATTAATGCTTATCAAAACGAAAAAATGCAGCAGGTAACATTATTGGAAGGCAGCGTAACCGTTTCAAATGCAGTTAATGTTACCAAGCTGGAGCCCGGCACACAAGCTTCAATAAAAAATAAAGACATAACAAAGGAAAAAGTTTTGGATACAGAAGAAATAACAGGATGGAAGGATGGGCTATTTGTTTTTCACGATGCGCCTATAGAATCCATCATGATGCAACTTGAAAGATGGTACGATGCAAAAATTATTTATCAGGCAAACATAAAACAATTGTTCAATGCTACTATCTTAAGAAAAGAGCCTTTGGCGAAGGTTTTAAAGCTACTTGAATTAAATGGGTATGTTCATTTTAAAACTGAAAACAACACTATTTATGTACTACCCTGACGATTAAGAGCTACGGGTTATTGCAAACAAAAGCCGGAAGTGTTACTAGCACTGCCGGCGGCGTTTGGGTTAACCCTATTATCAACTGAGCTATCAACTGAATTAAGAAACCCAAACAATACAAATCTATGCAATTATATATTGTTTTGCCCAGATTAAAGTACCTATTAACTATGAAACTTCTTATCCTTTTAACCTTTGTATGCTGCCTGCAGGTTTCAGCAACAGGGTATGGCCAAACGGTTACCCTGTCTGTAAAAAATACAGCACTGGAAAAGGTATTTAAAGAAGTAAAAAAGCAAACCGGATTTTCCTTTGTGTACACAAGGGATCAATTAAAAAATAGTCTTCCTGTCACCTGCAATGTTGTAAAAGCAGAATTAAAAGAAGTGCTTTCTATTTGCTTCAGCAATCAACCACTCTCGTTTGTTATTGAAGGAAATTATGTTGTTGTTCAAACAAAACATACAACGCCACAACCAGTATCACCCTCAGATTCCTTAATTGACATAAAGGGACATGTAATGAATGAAAATGGTGAACCTTTAGCGGGGGCTACCATAATTGCAAAGCACTCAAATAGAGGCATATCAACTAATAGCAGGGGAGATTTTATTTTGCAAGGAGTTTATGATAATGATATACTTACCATTTCAAGTGTCGGGTTTTCCAGTGAAGAAATTCAGGTTAATAAGCAACGATTTTTTTTGATAAATCTTAAGCTTGCAGTGAATAGCCTAGAAGAAACTGTAGTAAAGGGATATTATTCAACTTCAAAGAAATTAAATACAGGAAGCGTTTCAAAAATTCGTTCTGAAGAAATTGATAGGCAGCCGGTATCAAACCCTTTGGCTGCTCTACAAGGTACTACGCCTGGCTTATTAGTCACACAATCTAATGGCCTTCCAGGATCTAATTTTAATGTTTCGATCAGGGGCTATAATTCCATCCAGAATGGGAATAGTCCGCTTTACGTTATTGATGGAGTGCCATTCATTAATGATGCGGATGTACTTACACAAAGAAGTGTAATTAATGCTTCAAGCCCTTTCAATACAATAGACCCGTCTCAAATAGAAAGCATAGAGATACTTAAAGATGCTGATGCTACTGCAATCTATGGCTCAAGAGGAGCCAACGGAGTTATACTAATTACCACAAAAAAAGGTAAATCCGATAAAATAAAGACAGAAGCCAGCCTATATACTGGCTGGGGACAGATCACAAGAACGATGAAAATGATGAATACTTCCCAATACTTACTAATGAGACGGGAAGCTTTCAAAAACGATGCAGAAATAATCACTCCTGCTAATGGTTATGATTTAGTAGTTTGGGATACTGCCCGATATACTGACTTCAAGAAAAATCTAATCGGAAATACAGCTCATATCAATAATGTCTCTTTGAATCTTTCCGGTGCAACTTCTCTTATTAGTTTCAATTCAGGACTCAGTTACTATAATGAATCAACAGTATTTCCCGGAAGCAGTTCAAGCAATCGTTTTGGTGCCTATTCAGGAATAGCATACAAATCAGCAAATAAAAAATTTAGTCTTACAATAAATAGCACTTATGCTACAGATAAAAGTAATCTGCTTCAGGAAGATCTAACTCAATATATTAATCTGCCACCAGTGCTGCCCGAATTGTACGATTCAATGGGGCATCTTAATTGGAGCAATGGAGGATTTTCGTTTTTTAATCCGTTATCCGTAACGCTTCAAATGAACAAAGTAGTCACAGACAGATTTACAACAAATAGTCTTATCCAATATGCATTTCTACCGAATCTAACAGCAAAAATTAATGCAGGATATAATCAGTTGAATACTGATGAGTATAATAATGTACCTATTGCGGCTCAAGACCCTTCAATAACTCCAACTGGTACAGCATTCTTCGGCACCAATACCGTTAAAAGCTGGATTGTCGAACCGCAGTTTGATTACAAGTTTAATATCAACCCAAAACTTAAAATTCAGGCGATGTTAGGTGCAACCCTACAGGAAAACAAAGGGAAGGTAACAGGCATAAGTGCCACAGGTTACACGAATGACCGGCTACTTGGATCGGTAGTTAATGCTTCCA
>CAZRDD010000525.1:0-3862 GCA_964598675.1 uncultured Parafilimonas sp. | reverse complement strand
ATTGTTGTAAATTTGGATAAATGCAAATTGTATGCGTGCGGCTGTGAACGATAAAATTTACACTGTTGAGGAGTATGTTCAGGAGGAATTACAGTCTGAAGTGAGGCACGAATTTATTAATGGTCAACTATTTGAGATGGCAGGAGAAAAACGCATCAATAATATTATTGCAGGTTTTTTCTATTTAATTCTTATCCAGTCATTAAAAAAATCAGGCTATTTTATTTGCAGCCACGATGTTAAAATTGCCATTCCGGGCAGCAATAAGTATTATTACCCGGATGTTTTTGCCACCCGCGAGAAGAGCACTGAGAAAAATACGTATATACAGTATGAACCCGAAATTATTATTGAAGTAGTATCGGAATCAACGCATTTAACGGATTATGTAGATAAATACATTGATTATACAACCATCACATCACTGCGTTATTACCTGGTGGTTGAGCCTGAAACAACATTAATAACCGTTCATGAGCGGCAGAACGGCAATAACTGGGTAGCACACAAATACACACAACAGGATGCCTTGGTTAAATTACCCGCACTTGGCATTGAGTTTAAGGTGGGTGATGTATATGCGTGATGGCAGGTAATATGATGTGCTACGCGTAAGCAGTTTGTTGCGACGCTTTGGCATTTTACATTTTTTTGGTAAAATATATTAGAGCAGGTTCTGGCAAAACAAGCACACGCCTGTTTTGCCAGAATCACCAATTTCACTCCCTCTTACCTCTTCTCCAACAGCCACCACAGCCTGCGCCGGTGCTTTACGGTGTAGTTTTCCTTAATGTATTTACTAATGTGGTTTATGGCATCATCCATATTATCAGTAAACAATACCAGCTTCAAGTCTTCAGGCGCAACGGTTTGCTTTTCTGCCATCCCTTCAATCATCACCAGCAGGTCTTTATAATATTCAGTGCCATACAATACAATAGGAAAGTGGGTAAGCATGGCTGTCTGCACCAAGGTTAGTGTTTCAAAAAACTCATCCATGGTGCCAAAACCGCCCGGCATAATAATAAACGCGTAGGAGTATTTAATCAGCATGGTTTTGCGCACAAAAAAATACTCAAACGTAACGGAGTGTGTTAGGTACGGGTTTTCTTTTTGCTCGTGCGGCAGTACAATGTTGCAGCCAACGCTAACACCGTTGCTTTCAAAAGCACCCCTGTTGGCGGCTTCCATAATGCCGGGGCCACCGCCTGTCATGGTGGTAAAGCCCAGCCCGGCTATGCGTTGGCCAAACTCGCGGGCGGCCTGGTAATAGGGGTGGTCTTCTTTAAACCGGGCAGAGCCAAAAACCGTTATGGCGGGCCCCACAAAATGCAGGGTTCTGAACCCGTTTATAAACTGCTTAAATACTTTCCAGGCAAACTTCAGCTCGTACGAGCGGCTTTTGGGCCCCTCTAAATACACCATCTCCTTTGCGGGTATAATCCTTTCTTGTTCGTTCATGTCTTTATCTTAGGCTCTTCTTTTTTGTTCAGCCAGTAAATGTAAAAAAATAATGGGTACGGCTGCTGGCAATAAAACAATACGCAGAGTTATAAAACTTGTGTGCGCCACATTGTTATAACATACTTAATTTGCAAGCCAAATAAATAAAAACCATGCGCATTATTTCATACAACGTTAACGGTTTACGCTCGGCCATGAGCAAAGGTTTTGCAGAATGGCTTAAAACCGACCCCTGTGATGTTATTTGCCTGCAGGAAATAAAAGCAGAAAAGGCCAATGTGGATTATAAACAAATAGAGGATTTGGGTTTTGAAACATTCTGGTTTCCGGCGCAGAAAAAAGGGTACAGCGGTGTGGCCATTTTTACTAAAATAAAGCCCGACAATGTGGTGTATGGCAACAAAAATGAGCAAAGCGATTTTGAAGGCAGGGTAATACGGGCCGATTTTGGCGATGTAACCGTTATTAATGCCTACTACCCCTCCGGTACCAGCGGTGAGGAAAGGCAAACCTACAAATACCAGTGGCTGGATGAATTTTTAGCCTATTTAAATGAACTTAGAAAAGAACGTCCTAAGCTGGTTATTTGCGGCGATTACAACATAGCCCATAAAGAAATTGATATACACGACCCCAAGGGTAATAAAAAAACATCAGGCTTTTTGCCCGAAGAGCGCGCCTGGATGGATAAGTTTTTGCAAAATGACTTTACTGACAGCTTCAGGCACATTAACCCGGATAAGGCCCACAGCTACAGTTGGTGGAGCAGGCGTTTCCCCACCGTGCGGGCGCAAAACAAGGGCTGGCGCATTGATTATATATGTGTTACCGGTGAGCTGAAAAGCAGCGTAAAAGATGCCACCATTTACCCCGATGCTGTACACAGCGACCATTGCCCTGTGTATGTACAATTGCAGCCATAAGCTGGTAAGCCATTTGTATTACAAAAGGCTAAGCATGGCTTAGGGATAGATATTAAACCATTAAACAGTACAGCTATTTAAGCACAGGTAACCATGACCAATAATTTAAGTGCTGAAACCAGTAACCAGGCTGGCGGCACCCTTATTTATAATACCACCTACCAGGTTGCACATGCTGTACACCAGCCCTGGCTGCAATGGATGCAGGATATTTATATGCCAGAGGTAACTGGCACAGGTTGCTTTACAAAGCACCAGTTTGTAAGGGTGCTTGATACCGATGAAACCGATGGCCCGGTGTACGCCGTGCAATACTACGCGGCTTCCGATGCCGCTCTTGAGCAGTTTATGGCTATTTACCAGGAAGGGTTGGCCCTGCAGTTACAGCAAAAATGGGGTAAAGCGGTATTTGGTTTTTCATCGTTAATGCAGGTTGTGTAAGCAGGGTATAAAAATTTATGCACCGCTGTTTTGGGGTGGTGTAAAAAATGTTATATTGTTTTAAAACCCTCGCCGGTATTGGTTTTGAGCGGTTTGTTGCGTAAAAGCTTTTGTTTGCAGGGCTTTCAGGGCAATGCATGTGCAGCATGCCTGTAACGGCAAATCCGCTTAAATGCCCCAAATCCTTTATTATCACGGGTTTAAAGGCTTCACAAAATTTACAATTGTGCAAATAAAATTATTTGGCGAAATGTAAAACCGAATATATTTGTTTCTTATAATCAATAATTAAACATTTTTGCCATGAACAAAGCAGAACTGGTTGCTCACATAGCAGACGAAACAGGCCTTTCAAAAACACAGGCAAATGCCGTTATAGATTCAATTACCGAAGCCGTTACTAAAACGCTTAAAAAAAATGACAGTGTTACTTTGGTTGGTTTTGGCACCTTCTCGGTAACAAAACGCAAAGCCCGCAAAGGCCGTAACCCTAAAACTGGTGCCGCTATTAAAATAGGTGCTAAAAAAGTAGCCAAGTTTAAACCTGGTACCGATTTGGCAAAAGCGGTAAACAAATAGCCTGAATTAAAATTTAAAAAATAAGAATATGAACAAAGCTGAATTGGTTGCCAAAATAGCTGAAGACACAGAATTAAGCAAAGTGCAGGCAAATGCAGCACTTGATGCTTTTACCGGAGCTGTTACTAAAACCTTAAAAGGTGGTGGTAAAGTAACCCTGGTTGGGTTTGGTACATTTTCTGTTTCAAAACGCGAGGCCCGCACAGGCCGTAACCCGCAAACAGGTGCCGCTATAAAAATTAAAGCAAAAAAAGTGGCTAAGTTTAAAGCAGGTAAAGAATTATCTGGAAGAATTTAGCGTATTAAATACCGCATGTTAAAAAAAGCAGGAGAAATTTTATTTACTCCTGCTTTTTTATTGTGGTATATACACAATTTTACGCACCTTTGCAGCCCAAATTATTTTTAATACAAAAACCATTTACCATGGGCAGAGGTGATAAAAAAACAAAAAA
>CAZRDD010000524.1:0-3863 GCA_964598675.1 uncultured Parafilimonas sp. | reverse complement strand
GATGCACTGTTGGAATAAGAATATCCTCATAATGTGAGCGGTTAAAAATTTGAATCTTTCCTTTTTCTGGCAATCGTTGATAGATGCGCCATAGAAAGTCATGCACTCTTTCTTTATCGCAGGGTTCAGTAAAGGAATTAGCATGTACTCCCAGCGGATTAACGCAGGAAAACACATGCCGGATAGTTCCATCTTTCCCTGATGTATCCATGCCCTGGAAAACGATCAGCATGCTCATTGAAGCATTTGCATAGAATAAATGTTGTAATGAAAACATTTTTTTATGCAGCGAGAAAAGCTCCTTTTTCAGTGCTTCTTTATTTGCGTTTTCCGGTGCAACTGTATCAATTTTATTTAAGTGAATTTGTTTCATAAATAAGCTTTGACAGTTTATATTCTTGATGGTTAAAAATTCTTTATTATGTCTACATTTTCATTCCCTCCATCGGATTTGCCCCTTTCTTAAAAATAAATTCACTGTTTAATAAATAGGCTCCGCTTATAACAACAATATCACCTGATTGAAGGCCAGATTTTATCTCAACTCTTTCTCCATCTTCCATACCAATTACAACCATCCTGCTTTTATAAGTGCGGTTACTGGTTTGCACCCAAACAGATGCACCCGTACCGGTACGGAGTACTGCATCAGATGGCAGGGTTAATGTGTTTACCTGTTTTCCTTTGATAATAACATAAGCAGGCATACCGGGTTTTAAAAGCTTTCCTGAGTTGGCTACATTTACCCGTAGCAGGGTAATACGTGTTTGTGGATTAATTTCCGGGTTCATAAATTCAATCTTTCCAATTGTTTGTTTTCCCGGCAAATCAGGGAATTGAACGGAGGCGACTGCATTATAATCTATCTGTGATAATTGAGATGTATAAACCTGTGCCTCTGCCCAAAGTGTTGACAAATCTGCTATCCGAACAATAGTGCCGCCTTCCATTGCATATTCACCTTCCCTGATGTCCAATGTTGTAATATAACCTGAAACCGGGCTGTAAAAAGTGGTAAGGGGTGTTGTAGTTTTTTTTATTGCTATTTCCTGGATTTGTGTTTCAGATAAACCCCACAGTAATAATTTATTTTTTGCACTTTGCAACAAAGCCGTTAAATCAACAATGGTATTATCAAGGGTCTTTTGCTTTTCCATTGCCAGAATATATTCCTGTTTGGCATTATTCAGTTCTTCACTGTATATATCAAATAATTTATCTCCTTTACTAACATAGTCACCGAGATTTTTAAAATAAAGCCGTTCAATTCTTCCCATCACTCTTGCACTTACCGCATTAATTTTGCGCTGATCGGCATTCAATGTAGCCGTAAGCACCATCTGGTCGCCAATCATTCCACTACGGATTGTATCTGTTGAAATATTTCCCAATTGTATTTGTTGTTCGCTCAGTTGTACTTCATTGGGGTCTTTTGATACAGCTTTATTTGCCTCTATCAGCTTCATACCACATATAGGACAATTGCCAGGTTTATCCTGCATTACCTGCGGGTGCATAGAACAGGTATAATATGTATCGTTCATTTCCATATTATGTTCTGCATGGGCTGGGGCTTTCTCATTCTTATTTTTGCAGGCGGTAAATAAACCCACAAGTACTACAGCGATAAATAGCTTTTTCATCTTCTACATTTTTTTATTATCGATTATCAATGTTATTATTATTTCTTCTTCTCACTTTTTCTTCTAAACAATATTTCACCGGCTTCTATTTTTTTTTGTCAGTCCTTATCCCGGATTTTTATAAAACTTTCACTATCCATCAAAAACTGTGCATTTGCTGCCACTGAATCGGCAACAGTTATACCGCCTGTTATTTGAATTAAATTTTTATAGCTTACTCCTGTCTCAACTTTTTGCGCTCTATATCCGTTGCTGCTTTTAACAAAAACTACTTTTTCAAGACCCAATGATAATATGGCTTCTTTGGGCAACCATTCAGCATTTAAAGAATTACTGAAAATAGTAGCCCGTACCTGGCTGCCAATTGGTAATTGTAAAACACTATTGTCAACATTTACCCTTGCTGTTAATGTTTTACTTCCCGGGCGGAAAAAAGGTTCAATAAAATAAATCGAACTTTGTAAGTCTTTATCAGGCTTAGCTTCCGGCACTATTCTTACTTTATTGCCTGCCTTAATAAAAACCTGGTCTGATGGATAAATATTCAGTAAAGCCCATACTTTGTTTGGATTATAAACTTTAAAAACAAGTTGCCCCTTTTGCAAATACATCCCTTCTTTAAGACTAAGCTCTTGTGTAGTTAATGATGTAGCTTCATTCATAGCAGGAGCTTCCGGTACAGTGTTATTCATGCCCATATTTGATGCGTCATGAATATGCCCGCTGTAGTTGCTGTAAACTGAAACAGTAAAAAGTGTTTTTTGTGTATTTATTACCTGTTGTAATTGTTGTGGTGGAAAACCAAGTAATAATAGTTTTTCTTTGGCAGCGTTGATTAATGAACTGTTTGATGGGTCATTCTTCAGCAGGAATAAAAGATTTTGTTGTGCGGTGAGTAACTCCGGGCTATAAATATCCATAATCTTTTGACCTTTTTTAATTAACTGGTAGCGGAACCGCACATATAATTTTTCAATTCTGCCACTTATACGGGCAGATACAGCACCCACCTCATTGGTATTATAGGCCGTATATCCAAGCGCATTAATTTCTATAGGCTCTTCGCTCTGGGTTAAGGTAGTGGCAGGTATTGTAGAGATTGCATAACCATTAGTAGGTTTGAGTAAAGTATGCAGGGAAACATCATGTATTTCCTTGCTTTCACTTTCTTTTTTTACCAAAATCATTCCGCAAATGGGGCAGTTGCCCGGTTTATCACGAATAATTTGTGGATGCATAGAACAGGTGTACAATACTTTTTCTTCTGCTGGGGACATATTCATATTTTCATCCTTACTATCCATTTTCATATTTTCCATGCCCGCCATTCCTTCATGCTGTGTATGTGCATCATTTTTTGGAAGAAGAACTTTAAAATATATCCATGTGGCTACAGCCAGTAATACCAGCACTGATGATATAATAATTGCTATTTTCTTTTTTTTCATAACTGAGTAATAAAATATTTTAGGTCAATTGATATTGTAACATCATACCATCGTCTTCATGTTCAAGATTGTGGCAATGGAAAACAAATACACCTGTTAATGCTGAAAATGGAATAATAATTTTTACTGTTTCCCGGGGCATTACTAAAACTGTATCCTTCCAGCCATTTTCAGAAGCTGTCAGTTGGGCCCGGCCACCACTTCTTTCCAATACCTGGAAATGTACTCCATGCAAATGCATAGGATGGGGTTCATCGCCTTGGGAATTATCAAATACCCATATCTCTGTAGCATTGGCTGATACATTTTCATCAATCCTGTTTTTATCATAGGTCTTATCATTTATTCTGTGAATACCTGTCATATTCATACCACTGGTCATTTGCATGGCATTGATGATAAAGTTTCTTGTCTTTGAAGATGAAGAAGGCGGAATAGCATTAACAGCAGAAAGTGAAGCTGGCACAATAAAACTATCACTTATGGTTTGTATTACTTTAAACTTCATAATCTTAAAGCCCTGTTTGCCTTGTGCACTGCCTCCGTTGTCAAACATTCGGCTTTCTAAAAATACTTCAGTACCTATGGTAAGTCCGGCAAAGTTTATCAGTACATCTAATCTTTCTCCCGGAGCCAATAAAATGCTTTTAACCGTTGCAGGATTTTTTAATAACCCTCCATCGTTACCGATGATTATCATATCAGCATTATTATTTAAAGCAAGATTATAGATTCGGGCATTGGAACCATTTAATATCCGCAACCTGTAAAA
>CAZRDD010000523.1:0-3870 GCA_964598675.1 uncultured Parafilimonas sp. | reverse complement strand
AATTTCAGGGCATACAAAATGGATGTAAGCAAGGCATTGGAGGTTGCAGAAGTATGCGATAAGGTTATTGAAGATTTTGACACCATTGACTGCGTGGTTAACAATGCAGGCATTAACCGCGATAACCTTGCCTTTCACATGACGGATGAAGAGTGGGATGAAGTGTTGCAAACCAACCTTACAGGGCCATTTTATGTGGTAAGGCAGTTTTTGCCTGCCTTTCTTGCCAATGGTGGTGGCCGGTTTGTACACCTGTCGTCCATTGCAAAAGATGGCCTGTCTGGCCAGGCAAATTATGCCGCAAGCAAGGCCGGGCTTATTGGCCTTTCTGGCACAATAGCAAAGGAGTATGGCAGAAAAGGCATTACCAGTAATGTTGTTGTACCCGGTATGTTTGAAACCCCCATGACACAGTCTACCCTTAGCCACAGCCTTAAATCGTTCTGGCTGCAGCATTGCCCGTTAAAAAGAATGGGGCTGCTGGATGAAGTGGCAAATGTTATACTGTTTCTTGGTTCGCCCGAGGCAAGCTTTGTAAATGGCCAGGCCATAAATGTTAACGGGGGCCTGGATTGGGCAGAATAATAAAACAATGGAAAATATTAAACAATACGGCATAGAAAAAATCAATGTGTATGCAACGCAGCTGCAGCTTGACCTTGGCCTGCTGGCCACAGCACGTGGCTACAATACGGCACACCTTGAAAAAGAACTGATGGTAAAGCAGCGTGCAATTAACCCGCCATGGGAGGATACCGTTACCATGGCCGTTAATGCTGCTAAACCCATGCTTACAGCAGAGGACATACAATCTGTTGGGTTATTGATAGTAGCTACCGAAACGGGGCTCGACCACGAAAAATCCATCAGTTCTTGGGTGCTGGCACACCTTGGCCTGCCTTCCAGTTGCCGCCATTTTGAAGTTAAAATAGCCTGCTATGCAGGTACGGCTGCCTTGCAAATGGCATTGGCCTGGCTTAGGTCGGGCCTGGTAAAGCCCGGCAAAAAAGCGCTGGTAATAACCAGCGACGAAAGCCTTATTGCCATTGGCAAACCCTGGGAGTATGTGTGCGGCGCAGGGGCCGTTGCGCTGCTCGTGTCTGACAAGCCCGCTTTTCTTGAAATTGAAGCAGGCTGCTCGGGCATATACGCGCACGAGGTAGCCGATGTTATACGCCCCCTGCCCTGGCTTGAAACAGGCAACAGCGAGCACAGCCTTTTTTCGTACATGGAAGCCCTTGCCGAAACCTGGGCCGAGTTTACCGTAAATGTACCGGTTGAAGACGCGCTTAATCATTTTACAGCCCACGTTTACCATGTGCCTTTTAGTGGCATAGCTTACCGGGCGCACAAACAATGGATGAGGCAGGTGGGCGATTACACCACAGGCGAAATAAAGGATAGTTTTGAACAAAAAGTAGCGCCATCCATCCTTTACCCTCAAAGAATTGGCGGCACATACGCGGGCAGCATTTTTGTAGCAATGCTTTCGCTGGTTGATAATATGCCCGAATTAGCAGCCGGTAACAGGATTGCTGTGTTCTCCTACGGCTCGGGTTCGTGTGCGGAGTATTACAGCGCCAAAGTAACCAAACACACAAAACAGGTGGCCGCAAATGCATGCTTGGGCGCTTATTTGAGTAACCGCATTACCATAGGTGTTTTAGAGTACGAAAAAATGGAACAGATGCGCGAGGAACGCTTAAAATCTTCAGACTTTACACCCGATGAACAAATGGTACCCGGCCTTTTTGAGGCCAAATACCAGGGCAAAGGATTGCTTATTTATAAGGGGTCAAAAAATTATTACCGCAACTATGCCTTTAGCTGATACAAAGGTGCAATATGTAGAGGTGCCGCCCAGGCTTAATGCTGCTGCGGTGCAAATGCTGGCAAAACAGCTTGAAGCTGTTGGCGCAGATACCACAATGCTGGTGCTTAAAGGCGCTGATACCGGTGTTTTTTGCAAGGGGATGGATTTGGCAGCCGTAGCAGGTTTGCCAGAGAAAGAGGTTGAAGCATCGGCTGCCGCCTTTTGCGGGCTGCTGGCTAAACTATCGGCATTGCCGCTCTTGACAGTTGCGGTAGCGCAGGGGGCGGTAGCAGGGGGCGGTATGGGCCTGGTTTGCGCCTGCGATTATGTAATAGCAACACCCAACAGTTCTTTTCAGTTACCCGAGGGGTTGCTTGGCCTTGTACCAGGCATTATAATGCCTGCATTGCTGCAAAAAATGTTGCCGTCAACCATTCGCAACATGGTGTTAACAGGCAGGGTGGTTGGCCCTGCCGAAGCCTGTAATATGGGTATAGCCGATGAAGTGTGCAACCCTGGTGAAGACAGCAATTTTATTGAACGGCGGCTGCACAGCCTGCGCCATTGCCGCCGCGAGATGGTTGCCGACCTTAAAAAGCTGTTGTTTAACCAGCCATATAACAACGGCAACCAGCAACAGCCGGTTGCCTTATTACTAAAGCATCTTAACAACCCCGAAAACCGGGAAAGAATTGAATGGTTGCTGCAATAACATTACCAAACCATAAACACTATGGAAACGAATAAAAACCTGCAGGACGGCATTACCTGGGAAATTAAGTTTGACGCTGTATTTTATTTTGAAATAGGTACAGAAAAAGTAAGGCCCAAATTACCACCAGGTGTTTACCCGGTTGAGGTACGCCCCGGCGTTTGCCTGTTTGGCATAGGCCTGCAGGAGTTTAAACCGGGCAACCTGGGCTACCTGCCTGCTCATTACGAAATTAATGGTATGATAGCCGTGCAGCCAGACCTCTCGCGCAATATGCCCAGCCCAAAATTTTGTTTCAACTGCCTGGTAATAGCCTCGGAAAACGAAGCGTTTTTACAGCATACAAAAGAGGTTGACAAAATGCCCACTTACCTGAGCGAAGGGCTAAAAATTGATTACACCGACGACCCCGTAAAAGTTACCGCAACCGATAACAACGGCTTTATTCTGCGGCTTGAAAATACACAGCCCCAAATTAATTGCACACCTGTTGAAATGTGGGGGCAGTGTTTTAACATGGCCGAAGGCAAGCTGTATTTTCAGGCATGGAAATGGGAGGGCGATATATTTCAGCATCAGCACAGGGGTATTGTTGGCGAAATTAACAAAACTCACCCCATTTGGCAGGGCCTGGACCTATCTGAGGTTTCAAACAGGTGTTATATGCAGCTTATGCCCCGCCCGGCAGGCAATATGCGCATTACTTTTTACAAGCCGCTGGTGGCCCGCACGTACACCGGTAACGTGTTAAAACAGGCAGTAAAATAACCTTTAAAAACGTTGTAAATAATTAAATAATGCAAATGTTTATTGACCAGGAACAACTGCAGCATGTAAGGCAGCACCACGCCGAGTATACTTACGACATGTTTTTAATGAACATGGCGCCAGAGCCCGAAGAAATGGTGCTGTTTAACGAATGGGTTGATACCATTACGGAGGCCGGAAAATATTCGTTTGAAGCAGTACGCCACAGCGCACAAAAAACAGAAGTATCGTTAACGCGTGCCGATGGCGCAGGCATGCAGCTGCTTAATTTTTCAAGCTACAATTACCTTGGCTTCAGCTATCACCCGCAGGTGATTGAGGCTGCAGTAAACGCCGTGCAAAAATATGGCCTTGGCGCCTCCAGTTCGCCGGTAATAAGCGGCACCTACCAGGTTCACCGCGAGCTGGAAGCTCAGTTAATTTCATTTTTTGGGCTGCCGGGCCGTGGTGTATCCTTATTCACCTCCGGCTACTCGGTAAACCTTGGTGTAATACAGGCATTTGTAAAACCAGGCAACTGTGTGGTGCTCGACCGGGCCGTACACATGTCTATACTGGAAGGGGCCAAACTCTCCGG
>CAZRDD010000522.1:0-3879 GCA_964598675.1 uncultured Parafilimonas sp. | reverse complement strand
CCACTGTTTGGTAACCTCACCCTGCACATTTCTGTTATTGGATATGCAGATTATACACAGCAGGTATCTTTTGGAGTAAAGTTTGGTGGGCAGGGGGCTAATGCAGCTTCCGCGGGCCAAAGCCAGCAGGAGCGTATGCAGCAAATGTTAAGTATGGCCGATAAAGACCTGGGAAACATTAAGATAACTGCTGCGGAAGGTACGTTGGCTGCTGTAACAGTTACCAGCACCAAGCCGTTTTTTGAGATGGGTATTGACAAGAAAATTTTTAATGTTGATAAAAACCTGGTAAGTACCGGCCAAACGGCTACGGAGGTAATGAAGCAAATACCATCCCTTAACGTGGATATTGATGGCAACGTTACCATGCGCAATGCCACGCCGCAGCTTTTTATTGACGGAAGGCCCACAACGCTTACATTAGACCAGATACCTGCAGACCTGATAGATAAGGTTGAATTGATAACCAACCCCTCGGCCAAGTATGATGCTTCTGGCGGTGGTGCTGGTATATTAAATATTGTGCTTAAAAAGAATATTAAAAGAGGTTATAACGGCGGTATACGTGCTGGGGTAGATTCCCGTGGTAAAATAAATTCCGGTGCAGACCTCAATTTCAGGCAGGGCAAACTCAACTTTTTCTTAAACGGCATGTACAACCAGCGGTTAACCAAGTACACTTCAACCACCGCTAAAAACGACCTGAAGTACGATGCCACCCAGGGGGCTTATCTGCCAAGAGATTCCGTTTTTACCAACGATATTGGGCAGAACAAAGGTGGCTTTGGTTTTTTAAGGGGTGGTATGGATTATTTTATGGATAACAGGAATACCATTTCGTTTGCCCTTAACTATAACAAGGGACAGTTTGATGGTAGCGATAACCAGGCAATAGATTCCACCGTGAGCAGCCAGTTTTTTAGCAGCAGCAGCAGGATAACGGGTTCGCAGGCGCATTTTCAAAACCTGGGTTCGCAGGTTAGTTTTAAGCACAATTTTATGAAGAACGGCCACAACCTTACCGCAGACTTTAATTTCAACTCCAGCAAAAACACTAATATAAGCGGCTATACAACCAATACGTATGCTGATTTGGGTAATACCAACCCCAAGTACGAGCCTTTTTTACAGAATACACAAGGCAGCGGTACCAATAAGTTTTACACTTTGCAGTCTGACTACGAAAACCCTATCACTGATAATAAAAAGATTGAGGCAGGGGTTAGAGGAGCTATAAGGGATATTACCAGTATGAGCAACCAGTATATTGATGGCGTTTTTAACCCAGCCATCAGCAGTAACTATAAGTTTAACGACCAGGTGTACGCCGCTTATGGTAATTATGCTGTAAAAGGTAAAAAAATTAACTACCAGGTGGGCCTGCGTGCCGAAAGCAGCAGCTACACAGGCACCAACCTGCTGGGTAAGGATACTGTGTTTAAGGTAAATTACCCCATAAGCCTGTTCCCCAGCGCATTTATAACGTATAAGGTAACCGATAAATCTGACGTGCAGGTTAACTACACACGAAGGGTTAACAGGCCCAACTTTTTTCAGTTGCTGCCGTCTGTAGATTTAACCGACCCACAAAACCCGCGTAAGGGCAACCCCGGTTTAACGCCGGAGTTTACCAATTCGTTTGAGCTTTCGTACGATAAATCATATGTAAACAATTCCAACTTTCTGGCAACAGCTTTTGTAAGGTATACTACCGACCTTATTACCACCTTTTATTACCGCGACCTTAGCCCAAGTGCCCCGGTAACTGGTCCCTACAAAGCAAGTGATACCGTACAGTATGTAACCTATAAAAATGCCAACAGCAGCATAAGCTATGGCCTTGAATTAACCAACAGAACCACTATTGCTAAAATGTGGGATATGACGGTGAATGTTAATCTGTTCGATTCAAAAATAAATGGAACTAACCTTCAAAATGGCCTTAATAACGAGAGGGTTAGCTGGTTTGCCAAGTTTAACAACAACTTTAAACTGCCTAAAAAATACTCCATACAATTGTCGGGCAATTACCAGTCTAAAACCATATTACCGCAAAATGGCGGTGGCGGCGGCAGAATGGGTGGCGGCGGCGGAGGGTTTTTTGGCGGTGGCGGTACCGGTACTGCACAAGGCTACATTTACCCTTTTTACAGCGTAGATTTAGCTATACGTAAAGACTGGCAGTGGAAAGGTGGAAGAAGCGGTTCTATAACGCTTAGTATGAATGACATATTCAGAACAGCGCTTAATAAAACATATTCGTCTACCGAGTTGGGGACGTACGCGTTTAACCAATTATCTGAAAGAAGGAGAGACCCCCAGGTGGTTAGGTTAAACTTTAGTTACCGCTTTGGCAAAATAGATGCTGACTTATTTAAGCGTAAAAATACCAAAGCAGATAATAGCGGCGGCGCGGATGTTCAGGGGCAGTAAGCCAGGCAGATATTTTTTTTGATTTGTATAACAACAAAGCCCTGTTTTTTGCAGGGCTTTGTTGTTGCAGGCATAAACAATTGATTATTATTGCAACAAAAAATAAGGGATGTATAAACTTACAGCGATAACTATATTATTGGCATTGGCCCTGAATGTTAAGGCGCAGGGCAAGCAGGGCTCCATTACTTACAGCATGAAAATGGAGAATTCGCCCCTCGCTGCCATTGCCGGGGATATGCAGATAAAGCTTTACTATAAGGATGGAAAATCGCTAACGGATATGTCGGCTGCTGTTTATTCAGTAAAAACACTGGTTACCGATACAGGCACATTAATATTGATGGATGCAATGGGGCAGAAATACTTTATTAAAACAAAAGCTTTACCGGCAGACAGTTTGCAAGGGCCGGTACCCACTGCAAATTATGTAAATGAGTACAAGCAAATAGCCGGGTATAGTTGCCAGAAAGCCCTTGTAACTTTTAAGGTAAACACCAATGTGGATACCGCCGTTTTTTGGGTTACTGAAAAATTACCTATTATAACTTTCGGTAAGGAAGCCGCTTTGTTCAAGGGGTTAAAGGGGTTGGCGCTGGAGTATTCAATCAGCATGGCAGGCATAAATATGACGGTAACGGCACAAAGTGTTTCCGATGCACCTGTGGCAGATTCCATTTTTCAGCTTTCTACGGAGGGGTACAGCCAAATGGACGGCGCTAATATGTTGAAACAATTGCAGCAATAGCGCAGGTTATGCACAAATTGTAAATTTTGTTAATAAAATTTGCTTTTGTGGGTTTTATTTATTTTATTACCTTTGCCGCCCTATGCATTTTGAAGTATTGTATCCATTAAATTTTACATTGTTAGGCAGGCAGGCTACAGATGAAGGACATTTTCTTGTATTTTATTAATTGTTAACGTGTTGCAGCACAAGTGTGCGACGCAACCGCAGCCTTATTGTAAAATTTAAGCCGGGTTCAAAAGGTCAAAATATATTTTAACAAAAATTGCAACAACAGATATGGCCATTAAAAAAGACAATCGCCCCAAAGCAACTTTCTCTAAAATTACCATCGGCTTAGCAAGCCCCGATAGTATTTTGGAGCGCAGCTTTGGTGAAGTGCTTAAGCCTGAAACAATCAACTATCGTACGTACAAACCAGAGCGCGACGGTTTATTCTGCGAAAGGATATTTGGGCCGGTAAAAGATTATGAGTGTGCATGCGGTAAATACAAACGCATACGCTACAAGGGCATTGTTTGCGACCGCTGCGGTGTGGAAGTTACTGAGAAGAAGGTTCGCCGTGAACGTATGGGCCACATTAAGCTGGTGGTGCCGGTGGTGCATATTTGGTATTTTAAAAGCTTGCCCAATAAAATTGGTTACCTGCTTGGTATGAGCAGCAAAAAGCTTGAAAGCATTGTTTATTACGAAAGGTA
>CAZRDD010000521.1:0-3886 GCA_964598675.1 uncultured Parafilimonas sp. | reverse complement strand
TGCTCTCTCCAGTTATCACAATTCAAAAAATACTTTATGCTTTTACTCAATATACGGCACACTGTACAGCCCCTGCAAATAAGTTACTACCTGGCCGCTAATCAGCACCCTGTCTCCTTTTAGCTCGCAGGTTAAATGCCCTTTTCGCTTTGATAATTGCAGGGCCGTTACGGTTGTTTTACCCAACACCTGTGCCCAGTAAGGCGCCAGTGCCGTGTGCGCCGACCCTGTAACCGGGTCCTCATCAATACCGCTTTGCGGGCCAAAAAACCGGGATACTACATCAACATCATCACCAGGTGCCGTAACAATTACCCCCCTGGCGGGCACTTTACCCAACACTTTAAAATCAGGCGTAAGTGCCTCCACATCCTGCCGGGTTGGCAATACCACAAAATAGTCAAACGATGTTTTAAATACCTGCGCTGAAGCAATGCCCAGGCCTTCCATCAATCCATCAGGTATAGCATCAGCAGGCACAGGCATATCCGCAGGAAAATTCAGCGTGTAAACACCTTCCGCCTTTTTTGCTACTTTAAGCACGCCGCTAAGGGAGTTAAAAGCAAGTTCCTCTTTCTCATACCCTAATTCGGTATAAAATATGTGTGCCGTGGCAAGGGTGGCATGGCCACACAATTTTACTTCAACGGCGGGCGTAAACCAGCGTATGCGATACCCGTCCGGCTCCTTTACAATAAAAGTTGTTTCAGCAAGGTTGTTTTCTGCGGCCAGTTTTTGCATAAGCGCATCCGGCAGCCACTCCTCAAGGGGGCAAACAGCGGCGGGGTTTCCACCAAACAATTTATCCGTAAAAGCATCAGCAACATAAACAGGTAACTTCATAGCTGGGTCCTCCAAACTTTATTTACGTCAAAAAGTACTTAAAAAAGGCGGTATATAATTACTGCAATTTACTGTTAAACCGGGGTTTGCAGTAATCATGTCCCTCTAATTGTCAAAACCTAATTTTACCCCCTGCCGGCATATCAATAAGCAAATATGCATTTAGCCGCTGCTCAACTGGCCATAAGCCCAAAAGATTTTTATACCCGTTAAATTTCAATATAACTGCCAACGCTTTACGATAAAGGTTTATGATTACTTTTGCTGCATGTTATATGTGAATGATGATTTGCAGCAACGCTGGTGGAACCTGGAAGCTAAACTGGTAGAAAAGTTTGGCAAAAAGCCCGATTTAGAAGCGATTCTTTTTTTAAACCGGTTTTATGCCTGCTAAAATAACCAAGGAGCAAAAACAGGATTTAATGCACGTAGCCGTTTGTACGGTGCTTGGGCTAAGTGGCTATTACGAACTGGCACTGCACGATGAGGATGGGTGGCCGCACTTCAGGCAACTGAAAGAAATGCCTGTTACCGGCCTTGCAGAGCAGGAAAACTTTTTAAAAGACCATGTATTGTTATATTTTAACCTTCAGGGCATTTAAACCCAACCTTACATTAACTATGAAACATTGTATTGCACTTTTAACTTGTATTGTATTGGTATGCAGCACCTTTGCGCAGGTGCAGAAAAAACAGGCAGCAGCAAAACCCACCACAGCCAAAAAAGCCGAAAGGCTGGTAGAATTAAAAACAGATTTTGGCACAGCCGTTATAAAGCTTTACGACTCAACACCGCTGCACCGCGATAATTTTGTAAAACTGGTAAAACAGGGTTTTTACGACAGCCTTTTATTTCACCGTATTATACAGGGCTTTATGATACAGGGCGGCGACCCTAACAGCAAACACGCCGAACCCGGTGCTATGCTGGGTGGTGGCGAGGCACCCGGCACCACAATTCCGGCAGAATTTAAACCTTTTCTTATTCATAAAAAGGGGGCACTTGCCATGGCCAGGGACGATAATCCCGAAAAAGCAAGCAGCAATTGCCAATTTTATATTGTGCAGGGGCAGGTTTTTGATGATGCAAAACTTAATAGTGTATTTTGCGAGAGAATAATGCCATCAAACCCATCCTTCTATTATACTGATGCACAACGCAAATTGTATAAAACAGTTGGTGGAGCGCCTTTTCTCGACCAGAACTATACCGTATTTGGTGAAGTTATAAAGGGGTTGGAAGTAATTGATAAAATTGCTGCTTTACCTAAAGATGCCAATGACAGGCCGGTAACGGATGTGCGCATTAAAATGAAAATGCTTAATTAATGGCCTTTTGTTGCTGAATATAAAAGATTATTTAATATTTGTACTTCTAAAATTAAAAACATGAGCTTTCCCGCAGAATTAAGATACACCAAAGACCACGAATGGATTAAAATAGTTGATGGCAATACTGCTTTAATAGGCATTACCAGTTTTGCGCAGGGCGAACTTGGCGATATAGTGTATGTGGATATAAGCACTGTGGGCAAAGCGCTTAAAGCTGAAGAAATTTTTGGTACTGTAGAAGCTGTAAAAACCGTTAGCGACCTGTTTTTACCTGTTGATGCTACCATTGAAGAGGTTAACAGCGAACTTGAGAATGAACCTGAACTGGTAAACAGCGACCCTTATGGCAAAGGATGGATGGTTAAAGTTACCGTAAACAACCCTGCTGATATTGACAATTTACTTGATGCAGCCGCGTACGAAAAGCTTGTTGGATAGGCTTTTTGCTTAAAAAAAGATTATAATTTCTCTTGAAAAATGCCAGGAACCGACCATAAATATACTGAGGCAGAACTTATAGCATTGCTAAAAGCACGGCACCAGCATGCCTTTGGCTATTTATATGATAACTATTCTGGGTCGCTGTACAGTGTAATATTATCAATAATTACCGATAAAGAGCTTGCTAATGATGTGCTGCAGGAGGTATTTGTTAAAATATGGAGGCAGATAGAAACTTACGATGCAGTTAAAGGCAGGCTATTTACCTGGATGATGAATATTACACGCAATGCATCAATTGATACATTACGAAGCAAAGGTTATCAAAACAGCCAGCAAAACCGTGAGCTTACGGAAGCCGTATATGATACAGCAGGAAGTATTTCGAGTAACATTGATAAAATAGGATTGCGCAAACTTGTACATTCCCTTAAGCCGGATTACAAGACATTGGTTGAACTGGCCTATTTCCAGGGATACACGCAGGAAGAAATATCAAAATTACTCAATATACCCCTTGGCACGGTTAAAACCAGGCTAAGGGCTGCACTGATACAATTAAGAGAAATAGTTAAACCGTAATGTGAAAAGTGGATATTAAAGCATACATAGAAAGTGGGGTAATTGAAAGTTATGTACTGGGCCTGGCAGGTACCGATGAGGTTGCCGAGCTTGAAATGCTTGCTATGCTGCATCCTGAGGTTAAGCAGGCTATTGATGATTTTGCTCAATTAATTCAACAGCAGGTTTTGCAGGAACCCGCTGCGGTTCCCCCTGCCAGTGTAAAAGAGCAACTGATGCTTACACTGGCTAACGAGTTTGCCAAAGAAGCAGATGATACTGCTGCGCAAATAGCCACACCCCAAATGGCTGCCGTAAACACCGCATCACCTGGTAAAGTAGTTAAACTACCCGTTTATACTGCCTGGAAAAACGTTGCCGCCGCTGCCATTATACTTTTTGTAGTTAGCGCGGCCCTAAATGTATATTACTACAATAACTATACACAAACATCAAATAAATACCAGGCATTGCTTGCCGAGCGCAATACCCTGCAGGCGAGCAATAACGAGTACCACCAAACCCTGAATATAATAAACGATAGTTCAATGCGGGTTGTACGCATGCCGGGTATACCAGGTAAACAGGATAATGTTGCTACCGTTTATTGGGATACAAAAACCAAAGATGTTTACGTATACGCTAATACCTTACAACAGGCCCCACAGGGCAAGCAATACCACTAATGGGCGCTTGTTGATGGCACACC
>CAZRDD010000520.1:0-3898 GCA_964598675.1 uncultured Parafilimonas sp. | reverse complement strand
CCTCCAACATAACATTAACCAAAACCGATGTTGGGTTGGGCAACGTACCCAATACCGATGCAACAAATGCATCCAATATATCCTCCGGTACGTTAAATGCTGCACGCCTGCCTTCAACGGTTGAGCTTAATACAAATAAAGCAACATCGCTTGTATCGCCCAGCAATACAACCTATCCAACAACACAAGCTGTTGTTGATGCTACCGGTGCGCGGGGCATGGCTACAGCAAGTGGCAGCGGTACAAGCGTTACTGTTAAATTTGCGCATGGGCTTGGTGTAAAGCCAACCTGGATAGAGGTTCAGCCCGGCAGCAGTGATGCCAAAGGGTTTGATTATATAACTTGTGATGATACATTTATTATTGTTAATTATTCTATAGCTGCGCCTGGCGGTACAAATAATCTCACCTATTACTGGAGAGCAATAAAATAGAATTAAAGAGAAGAACATGGTTGAAATAATAACAAACATAGCAGCCTTGAGACTTAGATCAGGTGCTGCTAATACTACAGGTACTGCACTTGTTACCGTTTTGGGGGCATCAACAATTAACGACGGAGGCGGTGGTGTCTTCTATTGGGATGGAACAGATAGTACCAGTACCGATAATGGCGCTACAGTGGTACAGGTTACAGGGGTTAGTGCCGGGCGTTGGAAGCTGGCCAGTGAATTTATATACCAAAAAAATAACCCGGCTTTTACGGGTACTGGTAACCGGCTGGTGCAAACTGATTATGCGGGCAATCTTAATGCTGTAAATACAGTTATAGATGGCTTTACGGCAGACACCGATGTTATTACCGCCATTACAGGTGCCACATTTAACAGCAGTAATAACTATACCGCCAGCCTTTCTCCAGCCAACAATAAAATTATGTACCAGGGGCAAATGTATGTTAGCGGCAACTATTTGTACATAGCCACATCTGATAACACCGTAAAACGGCTGGCAGGGGCCTAATGTATGGTAAAAAAATTTGGGAACAATATTGTAAAGTTTGGCACCAATGTATTTACAGGCGGGCAAAACCTGGTGCTTAAATTTCAGGGGGCCACTTTTCCCGTAGCGGTGGATAATAATAACACAGGCAGGTTGCAACTTTATTTTTCGGCACCCACAAGTGTTGTTATTGATTACGGTAATGGTGTTGTGGTTACTTACAATGCTAATTTTATGTCCACGGGTGTATATATTTTTCAAATTTATCAGGTTGGTGCCAACGCAATATATACGCCGCAAAGCTATGAAACTGCAGCATACAGCTATCCTGATGGTTTGAGTACAGCGAACAGGGTAGTAACTGTAAGTTTTAACCGTGGGTTGCTTTTTAGTATCGGCATTGCATTAATGCGCCTTACAAACCAGGATTTAATATTTGGCTTATCAAGATACCCCAACCTTAAAACATTTGATGTTCACCAGATAGGTAATGGGGGTTACCAAACAGGTGCCATCTCAAACATTAATTGGGAAAACGCCCAAGCATCTAAAATTACAACAGTATCTATTAATAACTGCTTTAATTCTAACAGTATTTTTTATGGCAGCATCCCGTCATTTTTCTTTTCCATGCCTATTCAGCAATTGTCTGTAGGCGATCAGGGAATGGCCTCTAAAACATTTGCTCAATCAAATCTTGCAGGCATATATCAACTTGCTTCTACACTTACGTATTTAACTATTCAGGGAGTAGCCCTTACCGATAACAATTTTGGGGATGGTGCTTTGCCATCTAATTTTAGCACATTAACCCATCTTACCTCACTTCGGCTTTTGACCACTTTGCATACAACCGTACCTGCAGTGGTAAATTCCATTACAACTCTTACCACTCTTTTTTTTGCTTTTAATGCATTGTCAACAGATTATGGCGATATTTCAAATCTGGTTAATCTTTCTTACATATCAGTAGAGGGAAATACTTTGTTTACTACTAGTGTCCCCTCATATTTTTCTGGTCTAACCAAGCTTAAAACCTGGGATTTTAGAGGTTGTTACAGAACACAGGCCAGGGTAGACGCGGCGATAAGTAGTATTTATGCTTTTGTGGTAGCCAATGCAGCCATAACGGGTACCAGTACCAGCCCGTTCAGAACTATGGTAATTTCAATTGGGGTATTTGCAACGGGCGATGGTACGGCGATACCTACGGGTACTTACCAGCAACCAGCCGGATATGTTCAGGGAAGCAGTAATGGAAGCCCGGCTACCAGCCTTGAAAAGGTATGGGTTATGGTAAATCAATACAGCCACACCTGGACATACCGGGTGAGTTAACTTGTTTATTTTATAATTTATTTGCCTAATTGAATATTATGGACAGAAGAAAATTTCTTAGAAGTAATTATGCTGCGGGCCTAACCTTAGGCTTAGTGCCGCTTGCTGTATGGAGTACACAACAGGAGAGCGAAAAGGCAGATAGAAACGCCGGGCAGAAGATACATTCAAAAACTTTGGCGCTTGTCAACGGCGAAAAGATAAAAACAGAAAAATATCTTATTGTATTTGATGATTCCCATAAAGTACTGCACGTAGCTAATTGGGTACAAGGTAATGCCATCGCCTCTGCACACAACTTTATTGTTGACACAAAAGAAAGATTGATGGTTAAATTTCCTGATGCGAATTTTGATGGAATTAACTGAGAATGCAGGTGTAATGTCGGCTTTCAGATTTTAAACCTTTAAAATAAAAACCAGTGCTGTATTTTAAATCTGTCTCCATATTGTTATGCTTTATTACTTTGTCCTATGCATCAATATCGCAAATTGTTAAAGCCCCATTACAAGAAGATTCGACTATTTATACCATTTCAGAAAAAGCACTTCATTTGATTGAACGAAAATATATGGGTCTTAATGATGACATTTCTAAACAGACCTATAAATTGTTGGGACACATGCAATCTAAAGAGGAAAAGCTAAAGCAAAAACTTTCAGTTAGGGACAGTGTTAAAGCAAAGCTTCTGTTTACAAATTCAGCCGAAAAATATCGACAATTAAAATATAGAATTCAATTACCGCCAGGTAGTAACATCGTTACCCATTTTCGGGAATATATTCCGCAGTTAGATAGCTTGGAAACAGCAATGCACTTCTTTTCCACAAAATCCTTGATCTCATCCGAAAAACTAGAACAGATAAGGCAGATAAGCAGCCAGTTGCAAAAATTACAGAAACGACTCCAGGATGCCAAAGATGCACAAACATTTATACAGCAGCGTGAGCAGCAGCTTAAAAGCCAACTGGGGCAGGTTGCGGGGTTACAGAGACAGCTCTTGAGTATCAATAAAGAAGTATTCTATTTTCAAGGAAAGCTTGCTCAGTATAGGGCAACGATAGGCGACAAAGAAAAACTGGAGGAAACCGTTTTAATAAAGCTAAGAGAATTGCCTGCGTTCAAAAACTTCATGCAAAAAAACAGCATGCTGGCACAGATTTTCCCAACAGGGCTAGATGCGAGTACACCCTCAACAGTTGTTGCAGGATTACAAACAAGGGCTCAAATACAAAGTATTCTGTCTACACGAATTCCCTCGTTAACTCCGGGGACGAGTGGCACTGCTAACGGTACAGACCCCACCCAGTATATGCAGCGAGAAATTGAACAAGCGCAGTCCCAACTAAGTTCGCTTAAAGACAGATTAAATCAACTAGGTCTGGACGCAGGAGGCAGTACATCGGTCACCATGCCTGACTTTAAACCAAACAGCCAGCACAACAAGTCGTTTTTTAAACGGTTAGAGTTTGGGTTTAATTTTCAGACAACCTCTTCAACTTCCTTATTGCCTGCAACTTGCAATATTGGCTTAAATGCTGGGTACAAATTAAGTGATAAGGCTACAGTTGGTACCGGAATTAGCTATTTACTTGGTTTAGGCAATGGCTTTAGTCGG
>CAZRDD010000519.1:0-3903 GCA_964598675.1 uncultured Parafilimonas sp. | reverse complement strand
TGGCATTACCCAATTGCTTTTTGGTGAAGAACTGCAGGCGCAGATGGATGCCAGCCCACTGGGCCGCGAATTTGTACTGCAGGCTACCGGTAAAGTAAATGAGCGCAGCAACAAAAACAAAAATATACCTACCGGCGAGGTGGAGATAGTGGTGGAAAGTTTTGCCATCCTCAACAAATCTGCCGTACCACCGTTTACCATTACCGACGATACCGATGGTGGCGACGACCTGCGGATGAAATACCGCTACTTAGACCTGCGCCGCAATGCCGTTAAAAAGAACATTGAGCTGCGTTATTCCGCTGGCCGCAGCACCCGTAACTACCTGCACGAGAACGGGTTTATGGATATTGAAACACCGTTTCTTATAAAAAGCACCCCCGAAGGCGCGCGCGACTTTGTGGTGCCCAGCCGTATGAACCCCGGCCAGTTTTATGCCCTGCCCCAAAGCCCGCAAACATTTAAACAATTGCTTATGGTGAGCGGTTACGACCGTTACTACCAGATTGTAAAGTGCTTTAGGGATGAGGATTTACGTGCCGACCGCCAGCCGGAGTTTACACAGATAGACTGTGAAATGAGCTTTGTGGAGCAGGAAGACATACTAAATATGTTTGAAGGCCTGGTAAAGCGCATTTTTAAAGATGTAAAAAACATTGATTATACCGATACCGTTGAGCGCATGACCTGGGAAGATGCCATGTGGAATTACGGTAACGATAAACCCGATATCAGGTTTGGCATGAAGCTGGCCAACCTTAAGTTTCCTAAACACACCTTCCCTACAAAAGCGGGTGCGCTTGAAGGCGGCCTTGACGAAGGGTTTAAGGTGTTTGATGATGCCGAAACTGTTATAGCCATTGCAGCGCCGGGTTGCAGCGAGTACACCCGCAAACAAACCGATGAGCTTACCGAGTGGGTTAAACGCCCGCAGATAGGCATGAAGGGCCTTGCGTTTATTAAGTACAATGCCGATGGCACCCTCAAAAGCAGTATTGACAAATTCTTTACCGAAGATAAATTAAAGGCTATTGCCCTTGCTGCCGGTGCCAACCCTGGCGACCTGGTGCTTATATTGGCCGGTGCCGAAGAGCGCACCCGCAAAGCCACCAGCGAGCTTCGCTTAGAAATGGGCAAACGCCTGGGTTACCGTAAGGATGATGAGTTTCGCCTGTTGTGGGTGCTCGACTTCCCGCTGTTTGAGTACGATGCGGAAGACAACCGCTGGGTAGCAAGGCACCACCCCTTTACATCGCCAAAGCCATCGGATATTGAGGTGATGATAAACAATAACCCTGCTATTGAAAACGCTGAAAAATACCTGGAACACCCCTACGCCAACATTAAGGCCAACGCCTACGATATGGTGCTTAACGGTAACGAAATTGGTGGCGGCTCCATCCGTATCTTCCAGCGCGGCCTGCAGGAAAAAATGTTTGAGGCATTGGGCATGAGCAAAGAAGAATCGCTGCACAAATTCGGCTTCCTGCTGGGGGCGTTTGAATATGGTGCTCCGCCGCATGGTGGTTTGGCCTTTGGTTTCGACCGCCTGTGCGCCATCCTCGGTGGCAGCGAAAGCATCCGCGACTTTATCGCCTTCCCTAAAAACAACTCGGGCAGAGATGTTATGCTGGATGCGCCATCTACCATAGATGACAAACAGTTCAGGGAGTTGCAGATAAAGCTGGATTTGCAGTAGGGCACCCCCTAAATCCCCCTAAAGGGGGACTGTGAGGACTTTAGAACGATACTGTTTAAAAAGATTTAGTATATTGTAAGCCTGCTGGGTGTTGTGCCCGGCAGGCTTTTAATAAAAAATCACACCCATGATACCCGACTTTCAAACGTTGATGCTGCCATTATTGAAGTCAGTTTCTGATGGAAATGAGCATAAATTTAATGACATAATCAACAATCTATCAGACCAATATTCTCTTACAGAAGATGAAAAGAAGGAGCTGTTGCCGAGTGGGCAAGCCTTTGTTTTTGCAAATAGAGCAAGCTGGTCCAAAACCTACCTAAAAAAAGCGGGCTTAATTTATACTCCAAAAAGAAGTTTTATTGCGATAACAAATAAGGGACGTCAAGTATTAATGGAAAATCCCCCTAGCATAAATGTTAGGTTTCTTCAAAGATTTCCAGAATTCTTAGAATTTCAATCCACTAAAAAGGAAGAAGGAACGAGCAGTGAAACTAATGAAGACATAAAGACGCCCTTAGTTGATGAAATAAAGGCACAAACCCCTGAAGAGCTGATTGAGCTTGGTTATCAAACAATTCGAAACTCAATTGAACAAGAGTTATTGAGTAAATTAAAAGCCGTCTCACCTTCATTTTTTGAAAGAATAGTTGTTGAACTAATTGTTAAAATGGGTTACGGAGGTTCTATTCAAGATGCAGGAAAGGCTGTAGGTAAAAGTGGGGATGAGGGTATTGATGGCGTTATTAAAGAAGACAAACTTGGGCTTGATGTAATTTACATACAGGCTAAACGTTGGGAGGGAGTTGTGGGCAGACCAGAGTTGCACAAATTTGTGGGGGCTTTGGCAGGTCAGGGTGCAAAAAAAGGGATATTTATCACCACCTCGTACTTTTCGAAAGAAGCATCTGATTATGTGCCACGCAATGAAACTAAAATTGTCTTGATTGATGGCCCTAAACTTGCCCAGTATATGATTGATTATAACCTCGGTGTATCTGTACAAAATACCTATGAGATTAAAAAAATAGACACCGATTATTTTGAAGAAGTATAACGCTTAACCCAAAAAAATGTTTTTTTACCCCTCACCCACCCTGAACGCAGCGGGGTATTGCTGCCGGGCAAGGGCGTACACATTGGCGGTAAAGTTGCGCAGCGCCAGCGATATTATAAACAGTACAAGCACCACTGCCGCCGAGGCATAAAATACCGGCAGGTTAAATTTGCTGGCATCTTTCAGCCAGTTTGTTACTTCCAGCCCATTAAAAATATTTACATAGCTTAAAAACAGCAGGCTGAAGGGTGGCACATAAAATATGTTTTGGGTAAGCAGCAGCTTATGCAATTGCGTATGGCGTTTTTTATAAATGCCTAAAGTACCCACCACCTCCCAAATAAAAAATGCTGCGAGGCAGGCCGCAAAAACAACCCTTAAAGCATTGTAGGGCAACAGCCTGGGCATAACAGCAAACAGGCTGGCCAGCATTAGGGTAAAAGCAGCTTTGGGCCAGGCAAAATAGCCTTTTATCAGCGCCCATTTCTGGGTGTTGCTCCATTTTAAAACAGCTTTCTCCTTACTGGCAATAATGGGCGCAAAGCCCATTACCCCAAACGATGCGTAAACCCGTGCCAGGGCTTCATCAAAGCCAAGTGGGGCGGTGGCATCGTTCATAAGGGCAGTAACAGCATCGGCCAGGTGGTCAACAAGCTCCGCCTGCAGGTCGTAATGCCTAACGCAGTGCTTCTCCGTAAAAGCAAACAACTGCTGTACCTGATTGTGGGTAAGTTCAATGGTGTGGCTCATTACACAGCGCTTTGGGGGTTTATAATAAGGCTAAGGCTTTGCATAAATGTTTTAAGTTCATCCATAGCTGCGGCCGTTTGTTTTGTACCTGCCGGGGTAAGGGTATAGTATTTACGCATACGGTTGCCAATATTTTCCAGTTCGGTTACCACTATGCCTTCGGCCTCAAGCTTGTGCAGCAGCGGGTACAACGCCCCCTCGGTTATCTGTAGCTCGCCTTTGGTTATCTCCTTCACCTTTTGGGTAATGCTGTAGCCATACATACGGCCATTATCGCGCAGCAGCCGCAGTATTATCGGCTCAAGGCAACCTTTGTAAAGGGTAGATTTATTCATCCCTCAAATGTATACATAAATTAACAATGCATAATTTATTTATGTATTTATGAAAAATAATA
>CAZRDD010000518.1:0-3906 GCA_964598675.1 uncultured Parafilimonas sp. | reverse complement strand
AAAGATAAACCAAGTGCATTTTTAACACCAAACTCCTTAGCCATACTTTCTGTAACTATCACATTGTTGGTTGAAGCGGCAGTATCGGCAGTAAAGCTTCTGCTAAAATCACGGCCTGCAAGCAACTTAATACCTACCGTTTTAAGATAATCATAATCTACCGTAAGCACATGGGTAAAAATGGGCTTGCCATTATAATCAAACCCTAGGGCACTGGTGCTTTGACTTCCATCTTCACCAATACCAATGTTTGCGGAGCTGCCGGTAACACTAAGCACCTGCGGTTGAGATAGCAGTTTTAACCGTAACTGCCGTATATACTGGTTACTGTTTTCGCTGTTTTTTACAGGTATGCTTATAACAGACTCCTGCTCAAAACCAAGCGGTGCAGTGCGCAGGTGCTGAAACTGCTGGTAAATAACAAATGTGCTGCAAATAAGCACGCTGGCCATAACAAACTGAAAAGTAATAAGGCCATTGCGCAGGTATACCGAGCGGTTAACGGATACCTTACCCTTTAATACTTCCACCACCTTAAACCTTGCTACCAACCATGCGGGGTAGCCGCCTGCTAATAGTGAAACCAGTAACATGCCGCCAATAACCGATAAAACAACGGGCAGTTGAAGCAGTGTTGAGAGTTCTAATTTTTCGGTGAACATTTTATTGAAAGGTGAAAGCAAACCAGATGTAACAAACAGCGCCAGCATAAGGGCTACTGTGCAAAGCAAAAAACTTTCTGTCCAAAGCTGTAAAAAAATCTGCTTTTTGCCTGCCCCAATGGTTTTGCGTACCCCCACTTCCCTGGCTCTTGTAAAAGCACGGGCAACATTTAGGTTTATAAAATTAAAACACGCTATCACCAAAACTATGATGGCTATCAGCACCAGGGTATACAAATATTGCCTGCTTACCGTAAAACCATAGCCCACCTGGTTATTAAAATGCAGCCCGGCAAAAGGGGTTAGTTTAAATGCAAACATATCGCCATTGGCATCTTTATGATAGCCCTGGCTTTTCATCATGTTTTCATCGGCAAGGTTATATTTTTTTACTTCCATTCTAAAACCACCTTCCGCCTGTTGTAAAGTAGCACCGGGTGCCAGTTGCACAAATACTGTATGGTTTTGGGCACTCCAGTTGTCTTTGTTCTGCGCGTAACTGCTGTTTATTTCAATCCTGGCCAATATATCGTAACGCAGAGACGAGTTATTGGGAAAATCATCAACTACGGCCGATACAGCAAGGTCTTTCCAATCGCCACCAATTTTTATTTTTACTAGTTTGCCAATGGGGCTTTCCTGGCCAAAAACGGCATCAGCTGTAGATTTGCTCAGCACTACATCCCCCGTGCCAGCCAGTGGTGACGTGGCGTTGCCAGAAAGTACAGGGAAGCTGAACATGCTGAAAAAATCATTGTCAACCAGCATAACGCTCTTATCCAGCTCTTTGCTTTTATAACGTATACCATTGCCACCAGTCATATAACGGGTTGCTTTTGCAATGCCCTGCACATCGCGTTTAAAAGCTGGTGCAGCAGGATAGGCGAGGCTGGTGCTAAACTCATCTCCTTCGGGCGCATGGCTTACATTATATACCCTGTAAAGGTTTGCGGCATTTTTATGAAAACCATCGTACGAAAATTCAAAATACACGGTTAAAAACAGCAATATGCTGCAAATAAAGGCCACCGAAAGACCAATGATATTGATAGAGGCGTTCAATTTGTTTTTTACAAGGTTGCGCCAGGCGGTTATAAAGTAATTACGGAACATAAAATACTGTTCTGGTTATTAAAATAGTCTTTGTGTTTTACAGGTATAGTAACAGCCATTAAAATGCCACTTTTATATATTTCTGATATTCATACACTTGTGTACTAACAGCTTCGTAATTACTGTACGCTTGTGATACACCTTGTGTACATGGGCGTACAGTGAAAGCATCTGCAAAAAGCAACCCCCAGGTATATTAAAAACAATGGCCGGGCAATGTTTTTATCGCCCGGCCTTCAAACCAAAATATATTTGCACCCTTTTAAGCCGGTTGCGCCATTTTGCTGTTTATAAGCCCAGCCACCGTTTCAACCCACAAGGGGCTGGTGTTAAGGCAAGGTATCATGGTATAACTTTCGCCGCCAGCTTCCATAAAGGTTTCTTTGCCACGCTCTGCAATTTCTTCCAGTGTTTCAAGGCAGTCGCTTACAAAAGCGGGGCATAAAATCAACAATTTTTTCACCCCTTCTTTGGGTAAATGTTCAAGGCGTATATCGGTAAACGGCTCCAGCCATCCTTTGCCCAGCCGCGATTGAAACGACAAAGCATATTTGTTTTTGGGTATGCCCAGTTTTTCGGTTACCAGTTTGGTTGTTTCAAATACCTGGTGCCTGTAACATACGCTGTGCGCAGGCGATGCCACATTACAGCAGTCGTTTACCATAAGGCAGTGCTGTTTGGTGGGGTCGGTTTTGCGCAGGTGCCTGCCAGGTATGCCATGGTAGCTAAACAATATCTGGTCGTACTCCTGCTCCAGGTAGGGCTTAATGCTTTCCGCAAGTGAATGAATGTACTCCTCGTTGTTATAATAAGCATCAACAAAACTTAGCTTAAAGCTGTAGCCGTGTTTTTCGTGTACCTCTTTCATATACTCCACCGCAGTTTCGTAGCTGCTCATGGCGTAATGAGGGTATAAAGGAAAAACAATTACTTCTTCCAAATCAGGGTTTGCGGCCAGCAGGTTATCGTAAGCTGCTTTGGGCGAAGGGTTGCCGTAGCGCATAGCCAGTTCCACCGTAATGGGCAAATGCTCCTGCACAGCTTTTTGTAACTGGCGCGAGATGGTAATGAGGGGTGAACCCTCCTTCCACCAAATGGTGCGGTAAGCTTCTGCCGACTTTGGTGCCCTGAAGGGTACAATAATACCCCTTACCAAAAGGGTGCGTGCAATAAAGGGAATATCAATTACCCGCCCGTCCATCAAAAATTCATTCAGGTATCTCCTTACATCTTTTACTTCAGTTGAATCGGGAGAACCCAAATTTGCAAGGATAACGCCGGTTTTTGCCATTAATAATTAGTTTTTACAAAAGTAATAGAAGCACATCAAAACATTAATTACGGTAACTTGTACATTGTAGTTTTACCGTGTATTACCGCAAATAACAGGCTTAGTAAATTATTGTTTAATAAAACATGACAAATAAATGACACGTTACTGACCAATGTAATGTTTTTGCCAAAAACGCTGCGGCTACCTTTGCCGTATATTATTCGCACCACGATAATACTAATATGGAGATAAGCCAGTTTTATATAGCCGGGATAAATTACAAGAAGACAGATGCAGGCGTGCGTGGTCAATTTGCTATTAATACTGAGCAATACATTGCCTTAACCCAAAAAGCCCAGGCTTTTGGTATTACAGAGTTTTTTGTATTGAGCACCTGTAACCGCACCGAAATTTACGGGCGGGCCAGCCAGGTGGCAGACCTTGTTAATTTATTGTGCAGCGAAACCGCTGGCACCAAAGAAACTTTTAATAAACTGGCTTACATTAAAAATGGCCATGCCGCGGTGGAACACCTTTTTTCGGTAGCGGCCGGGCTGGATTCTCAAATATTAGGCGATTACGAAATTGTAGGGCAGCTAAAACAGGCAACACGTATTGCTAAGGAGCAGGGTTTTATAGGCACTTTTTTAGAAAGGCTTTTAAACTGTGTGCTGCAATCATCAAAAGCAGTTAAAACAAATACACAATTAAGCGGCGGTACAGTATCGGTGTCTTTTGCCGCTATCCAGTTTTTAAAGGAGCAAGCCACAGATATAAAAAACAAACGGATACTGGTATTGGGTACTGGTAAAATTGGCCGTAATACCTGCAAAAACCTGGTTGACTACTTAGAAACCC
>CAZRDD010000517.1:0-3911 GCA_964598675.1 uncultured Parafilimonas sp. | reverse complement strand
CCCAATGGTCGCCACGGCTATTTTTAGCCATTTTAAGCGCCTCTAAGGGGTTGCGGCGTGAATTTGTATACGAAGGTGGCGAGGGTGGTCTAATGAGACAACTACGCAATTTGAAAACCGACCGGCACAATTTGAAAATTAGACAATTAGGCAATTTGAAAATGGACCGCAGATTTTGACCACAGATTTATCTGATTCTTCTGATTGAACTGATGGAAGAAATTTGAAAATGAAACAGCCAGCTACACAAACCAACGCAACTAACAACCTAAACCAGTTTACAAGCTAACTTGAAGCGGGAGTTTAGGCTCCGTTGAAACTGCGCAACTATCAGCAGCATGAATACAAACGTGTTGATACCAACGTATCACGCAACCATCCAAAAAACAAAGCTTGCGCAGCGAAGTAACAGGAGGCGCTGGCCCGGCGAAAACGCGCGGAGCGTTCGGGTTTCGCCTTGACTTTTCTTTGTTACTTTCTTTGTGTTAAGACAAAGAAAGTAAATACACGGCAGGCGTAGCCGCATCAAGCAAGAAGCTGAAGAAGGATTGTAGTGTATAGTTTTTAGTTTGTAGTGATTGGAAGGAGAATGAAAGTTTGTAGTTTATATTTTGCTGTTTGTAGTTGGCCGAAGCAGAAGGGAAGAACGTTTGTGTTGCATCAAGGCAAAAGGAAAGTAGAAAGCCCGCATCAGGGTATGCAATAAAAAAAGGGGGAGCGCTTACGGGCGCATCCCCCCACGGGTACACGGGTTACATTAAACACACTATGTTAAAAGCCGAAGGCTTAGTTGCCGTTGTAGTAAACAACTTCACTGTTCCAGCCAAACTGAACATCCACCTTCATCAGCATTTTAATAAACCACAGCTCGCTGTTGTTTTGTTTGGGGCGCAGTTCAAGGCGGGCATCATCCACGCTGTTCATACCCACCCACATATTGCTTTCGGGGGTGGCATTGCCTTTGGCGATGATGTAAAAATTATCGGGCAGGTCGTTAATTTTAACTACCTGGCGGCCTTTAAAGGTAGGTATGCCCTCGCTGGTGGTATCAATACCTTTGTAGGTTTGGTTTATCTGGCTTTGCATGTACAGGTCGTAGCTGGCGTAGCTCATAAAAAATTTCATGTCGGGGTTGTAGCGCAGGGCGGCAGGTATGGCCTGGTAGCCTTTAAGCAACTCCGCCTGAATATTATTAACCGTAAAAGTGGTAGGGCTGGCCACGTTAATGGTAGCATCGCTGCCGGTGGTGGCAAGCTCTGCTTTTTTAATAAAGCCGTTGTAGTATTTGTAAATATCGGTGCGGGTGGTGGCGCTGTTCCACAAGGCTTTGTTAAGGTAGCGGTCGTGGCGTTTAAGCACTTCCTGTATTACCACGCTTTCAACGGAAAAAGGCAGCGCCCTGTCAACCAGTGTAGGGTTAAGCTGGGTGGCAAACCAATGCGCTTCATAATCGCGCGGGTTAAACTCGGTGTATATCATGTAATCGGCAGGCTGCAACAACTGTCCATCAACCGTCATACTGCCTTTGCTAACAGGCGTGGCAGCACGGTCCTGTATAAAATCTTCGTAGTCTGCATCCCAGCGCGGAATAGTAAATTCTTTCTTAATACCATCCCTAACATATACGTGCCCACCCTGTACGGTTTCGTTGGTGGTAATGGCCTTAACAATAAAGCTGCTGGCAGCCTCGCCCGCGTAGGTGGTATCGTTAATAATAAAGCCACTAAGCAGTGCGCCGGGCAGGGTGGTGTTAAGGTTAAGCAGGCCCTTTATAAAGCCTGCAGCAAACAAGGCAGCGGCTATGTAAGGCGCAAGGGCGGCGGTGCCGGTAAAGGCAGCAGATACGGTTACAGATACAATGGTGATGAGCATGAGCGATGCTAAAAGGCGGGGGATATGTACGTTTTTCATTACGCTTGTTTTTTAAAGTTGGGTTTATTTGTTTGGGGTGTAGGTTACTAACGTTTGTTTTTAGCGGCGGCCTGTATTTTAGCCATTACACCAATGGCGGTGTAGCCTGTAGGCAGGGGTGTGCCGCCACCATCGTTGCCGGGGGCATCGTTACCGGTAAAACGGGCAGCGTTTTTGTTAAGGGCAATACCCTCTAACAGGGCTTTGGTGCCATCGTAATCGGCCTTGGCCATGCTAACCCATTTGGCAATGGTGGGGGCATCGTTTTTAATGCGGCCGGGGGCCAGGCTGTTAACCAGGGTGCGGGCTTTTTCGGTGCGGGTTTCATCTTCGGCGCGGGCCTTCAGGCGGTCGGTTTCCTCCATGTCGTTTTTCATTTTTTCGTACTCGTTTTTAAGCGCATCCAGCTCGGCCTGTTTGGTATCAAGTGCGGCTTTAAGGGCAGCCATTTCCTCCTCTTTTTTCTGGGTAAGGGTGCCCGCATCTTTTAACTTGTTTTGCATAGCGTTAATAGCATCTACTATCAGCTGTTCATCGGCATCGCCGGTAAGGCCTAATTTGTTGGCAACTTTTTTCATATTGTTTTTCTCAAAAAGTTTATTGGTAATGTGGTTTGCTTGTTTCCAGTATGCTTTGGGGCTGGTGGCGGCGGTGGCTGCGGCCAGCAGCGGTTTGTTAAGGTGGCCGCTGGGTTCAATGGCATCGCACAGGCCCAGGCGCAGGGCTTCGGGCGCATCCATAAAAGTGGTGCGGTCCATCATGGACTGTACCTCTGTGGCTGGCATGTTACAGCGTGCCTCAATCATGGTGGCGATAGATTCCGTCATGATGGCCGTTAGCGGCGTGCTGCTGCCATCGGGCGCATAAGGGTTATGAAACATAAGGATGCCATAATCGCACATGGTGCGGTAATGCCCTGCCTGAAATATAACGGCTGCAATAGAGCATGCCATGCCCGTAACGCGCGTATCTACACGGGTTTGCGTGCGCAGTATGGCGTTGTATATATCGTACCCATCGGTAACCAGTCCGCCCGGACTGTTAATCCATACCTGGATACGTTTTTTATGCATGGCATCCAGCGCCATCATCTCCTTATGAAACACATCGCCCAGTATGCCCTCGCCATCGGCTTCATCGCAGCCAATATGCTTGTTAATAAGCATTACGGGTTCATCACTATCAGCATTAACGGTGTATATAAAATTCATGATGGCGTAAAACTAAAACGATGCGTGCGGAGGGGCGGTGGAGTGGGACCACCTTTGAAACAATTTGAAAATGAGATAATTTGAAAATTTGAAAATGAACAGCACAATTTGAAAATGAGATAATTTGAAAATTTGAAAATGGACAGCCAATGAAATACAATGAAAGCCAATGCTGCCGAGCATAACACCATCTCCGCTAAGCCCCTCACCTTTAGGAGAGGGGTTGGGGTGAGGTTGTCCGCTGATTTATTTTGTTATGCTGATTGAATTGATGATTGATGGAAAAGTTAGTGCCTGGTTTTACATTATTAATTATTAATTGCTAATTGTTAATTAAAGTATAGGCCCATCGGGCCGATATGTTAGTAGCAACGTGAATAGGCAATTCAATTAAGCCCCGTAGGGGCGGCATGTTTAGTTTGTAGTATATAGTTTGTGGTTTGTTCGCTGATTTAAATGATTATGCTGATTGAATTGATGGCGGTATAAAAGTGGGGGGACTGGTTTTTATATTATTAATTATCAATTACATCACAGGCTAATTTTCAAATTTTCAAATTTCCTCATTTTCAAATTGGATATGCTTTTTTGGTGCCCTGCTGTGGTGCTACTATTAAGCTGCTGTTGCGTCGCACTCTTGTACGGCTGTAACGTTAAGGGGCTGTGGGAGTGGATATGACGGGCATTTGTATTTTTTATGTAATTTGTGGGAATCATTGCGCAATATGAAAACTAAAAAGATAATGTCGGCAGTTATGGTGCTGGTTGTACTTGCCATGTCTGTACCTA